>JAKPPK010000153.1 GCA_029547385.1 Candidatus Latescibacterota bacterium | reverse complement strand
TGCTGGCCCTCGGCATCCACGAACATGTTCCGGGGAAGGGGGACAGCGCGGAGCGACCGTTCCGGAACCGCCCCGACCATTCCATCACGGAAGTAATTGACCTTGTGCAGCGGCAGGGAGGGTTGGCGCTGGCCGCGCATCCCGGCTTCACCCCGCCTCGCATTCAGCGGCTTGTTTTCCGGCGCGGCGTGTGGAAGCCCGATGACCTTGCGCGTGAAGGGCTGACAGGGATACAGGCCGGGGGACGCTTCTCCGACGCGGGATTCCGGCGCGGGATGGGGCAGTGGGTAAGGCTCCTGCTTGCGGGAAAGAACCTCTGTGTTGTGGCGGGGAACGATTCCCACGGGGCATTTGGCCGCACACGTCAGGTAAAGATCCCCTGGTGGTCGATCGCAGAGGACTCGTCATACGTGTTTGGCGACGTTCGGACGGTCGTTCGTGCCGATTCACTATCGAACCACCATCTGCTCGATTCGATTGCCGCGGGGCGGTGTTACATAACGAACGGTCCGGCGATTCGCCTTGACGTTTCCCGCGGCACCACCCGCGCTGGAATGGGTGAGGAACTGGCCGGCGGCAATGTTACGGTCCACGTGGAAGCCGAAAGCACCCGGGAATGGGGTTATGTGGACCGTATCGGAATCGCCGTCGGACAGACGGGAGGCGTTGAGTCCATGACGTGGAAAAAGCCGGAGAACCCGGCCTTGCGATTCGGGGTTGATGTGGATGTGCCAGCGTTGAGCGAGGGTTATGTGCGCGTGGAAGCGCACACTGACATGCGGAGACACGCGTACTCCAACCCCGTATGGATTACCGCACCAGCGTAACCCGTTCGGTATGAGTCCACATCTCGCCGTTCGGCAGCCCCACAGACCAGCGGACGAGGTATGTGCCGCTCCCCAGCGTCTGTCCGAAGGAGTCCCCGCCATCCCACACTACCCGAACAGGGCCAGGTGCGACGGAGGATCCTTCGAACTTTCGCACGAGCCTCCCGTCAATGGAACGGATCTCCAGTCGCCACGCAACGGACGCAGGAATGTGGGCTTCCAGCAGAACGGAGCCATTGAAGGGATTCGGGGACACCCGCGTAAAAAACGGGGAAGGCGCCGCCGGTTTGTTGCCACCATTCGAATCTGAATCGGCGCCAGGGGTGTATTCCTTCCCTCTCGATATCCACAGATTCGTCACGCCGCGGACGGGATCAGGGCCAAGGAAGGCGCTCACCACACAACCGGAACGGGAACGGAGTTGTGCCGGTGTGACGAACTCCTGCCGTGGTGTGTAGACACCCGAGACGAGATTCACGGGACCCATTGGCCTGGTTCCGTGCACCCGGACCATTTCCAGGTCCCCAGTGAGTACATTTCGCCAGCTTACGCAGGGAATCGTGCCACTTTCGAAACAGAGCTGCGGTGTTGCGCAGACGGTCCCCTCTGGGGACACCTTGACGGCCGGTGTAAAGCGCCCGTTGGCCAGTGCGCGCACGAGGTAGATGCTGCCGCCAGAGAGGCCTTCCTGCCACGCAACGTATGTTTCTCGGTCCGCATTGACGGCGATGACGCAGTTCCGTGCATCCTCTGGTCCCGCGCGCACAGGTGACGCGGATGTCGCGCCGTTCCTGCTCACTCGCGCAACCCACACGTCCCCCCCTGTTGGTGTCTCAGCCGTCCATGCAATCCAGTACGCACCTTCCGTGTCGGCAGCGACAGTCGGGCGCGAAACCCCGTACGGGTATGACGTGAGGAGTCGCACGAGGGGAAAGATGTCCCGGGGCGAAAGGAATGCGTAGGCAACCTGCGGTGGCTCGTCCCGTTCCCAGGCGACCAGCACCGTGTCTCCCTGAACTGCCACCGAAGGATTGCGATCCGGGTGAACTCCTCCGATTCCCGCGTCTTCGGTGAACCACCGCGGTGCAACGTTCACATCTGCCGTGTACCGGAGGTTCCACTCGCCGGGAACGATGCTGAGGTTGGGGGTCCGCTCCTCTGCCCAGACAAGACCCGGTTTCCCGGAAGGAAGCATGAACAGCAACGGCTCAGCACAGGCCTGCAGCCCCGTAACAAGTTGCCTGGGCCGCGCTAGGCTTGTGATCACACCGGAGCGGTAGTACAGTTTCCCGGCAACCGTCCATGCGGCGTGGTAGACGTCTTCGATTCCGTTCGTGGAGTCGAACAGAGTCTGGACAACAAATGTGGCCCGTTCGACCGGTGTTTGGAGATCTGTGATCTGGATCGGGGGGTAATCGTCACCGGCGGCCAACCATGCAGGCACCGTGGCCATCGCCACGACAATGGCCACCAAAAGGGCAGGGCGAACTGCGCACCTGCGATGCCAATGTTCCACGGTTGCCACACCTCGCCGCAATCACGCCACACAAAGCCGCCAGAAACGGAGCAATATGACAAAATGTACCCTTCGAAGTTCCGGAATGCCTAACGCGCAGGTTCGGGTGCCGTATTAGCGCGTCTGGACCTCCGGTTGACGAAATCGGTGTCCACGCGTAATTTATGCAGGGTTGTGGCGATCCGGCACAGACGAGGGTGGAATGGAACGCGGAGTTGCCGCTGACGGAATTGGGCTGGTGGGGGTACTCGCGGACTCTCACGACAACAGATGGGCTCTTGAGGCGATCCTGCGGCGTTTTGCAGATGAGGGCGTCGTTCATGTCCTCCATGCCGGTGACTTCGTAGCGCCTTTCAACGCGCGCTGTCTTTCGGGCATTTCAGTGCCATTTACAGGCGTTTTCGGGAACAACGACGGCGAACGACCCGGTTTGACGAAGGCGTTCGCGAAATACGGGACGTTACACGTCGGCCCGTACGCATTTGATACTCGGGGCCGCCGGATTATCCTCATGCACGAGCCCGTTGCCGTTGACGCTCTCGCCGTATCGGGCAGGTTTGATGTGGTTGTCTACGGTCACACCCACGAAACGGACGTCCGCAAAGTCGCGTGGGCTGATGGGAACGGATCAACGCTCATTTTGAACCCCGGCGAGGCGGGGGGGTGGTTGAACGGTCGGGCGACGGCAGCTCTTCTTGATCTCGCTGACCTGAATGTCAACGTGTTCGACGTTCCTTTCGCCCGAACCTCTGAATAACAGGAGTATTCTGTGCGTTTTGCCATTTGCAACGAAATGTTTCAGAACTGGGAAGTGAACGACGTATTCCGCCTTGCCGCAGAGATCGGGTACGACGGCGTAGAGCTGGCACCGTTCACACTCGCCGATTCAGTTCGTGATCTCAGCCCCGAGCGCCGGCGGGAGATCCGCCAGCAGGCCGAACGCGCTGGCATCTCCATCGTTGGGCTCCACTGGCTGCTTGTGAGCCCCAAGGGCCTCTACATTACGCACCCGGACGAAGCGATACGCAAAGAGACGGCAGCCTATTTCGTGGACCTCATCCATTGCTGCGCGGATCTCGGGGGCAACAGAATGATCCTGGGTTCGCCAAAGCAACGGAACCTGATGGAAGGTGTCTCGCACGAACGGGGCTGGCAATGGACGCTGGATTTCCTCCGTTCCATTGTGCCTGTCGCCGAAGCACGTGAGGTAACGCTTTGCTTCGAGCCTCTCGCGCCCGCTGAGACCAACTTCATACAGACCGCCGAAGAGGCAATTCGACTCGTCCAGGGCATCAACAGCCCGAACCTGAAGATCATACTGGATGTGAAGGCCATGTCGGGCGAGAACAAGCCCATCCCGGAAATCATCAGGGCGAGCGGACCCTGGGTTGCCCACTTCCACGCGAACGATGCGAACCTGCGCGGGCCCGGGTTCGGCGATGTGGACTACGCTCCGATCGTCGCGGCCCTGCGCGATATCGGGTACGACGGCTGGGTTTCCGTCGAAGTGTTCGATTTCTCGATTGATCCGGAAGTGACAGCACGTCGAAGTCTCAGCTACTTGAAAGAAGTCTTTGGAATTGCCTCGTCACACTAAGGTTGTCCTCTCGGAAGGAAGGTGAAGGGGGTACTTATGCCGGAAGCAACTCACACCCTGACGCAGTTCGAGTACCCGGTTCTCGTGGTAGGGGCAGCGAAGCTCGCGAACGATTTGAGAGCCGCGTTTGAATCGCCTTCAACGAAAGCGCAGCTCCGACGCGCGGTGTACGTAGACCATGCGCCGGCAGAAAGCGGCGAATCTCTCGCGAACAAGATCGCCGATTGTATCGACCCGCGGTACCAGGCTGTCTTCCTCGATGCAACCGACCCGGTTCTTGTTGATGACCGCGTGTTGACGATCACAGAGATCAAGAAATACTGCCCGGCGACAGAAATAGTCGTGGTGATAGGAAAGAAGACCGAAGGGCGTCTGGTCGAGCTTCTGCAAGCGGGAGCATGGTATTTTCTTCAGACGCCGATTACTGAAGCCTCCCTCACCACGATCATGGTGCGGGTGGTCGCGGTTCGCGAGGCAGACGCGCTGGTCCGGACGGACGGTTTGACCGGTCTTTTCAATCGGGCGTTTTTCGAGGATGCGTTGCGTGACACGGTGGCGCGTCTGCGACTGGACATCGGCGGACAGAGAACAGCCACGGCCCCACCTGTGAGCCTGCTGCTTGCCGATCTGGACGGCCTTAAGGAAGCGTACGGCGATCGCCACCAGGAAGGCGAGATGTTTCTCCGTGAGATGGGGGGAGTGGTACGCAAGCGGTATCGTCCCACGGATGTCATCGCCCGAATCGGGGGAGATGAATTCGGGGCACTCCTCGTCGGGATGAACTACACGCTCGCTCTGATGCGAGCGGAGCTTCTCCGCAAGGAAACCCTCAAAATCCCGTTGCCGGAGGGAATCGCCACACGCCCGACACTTTCCGTCGGCGTAGTCACCTATCCTTCGTATTTCGACGACCCTCAACAGATGTACTGGCAGGCGCGGCGCGCGCTTGAGCGTGCGAAGGCGGCGGGCGGCAACGTGGTGTTTGGATTTGACGCAACCGGAACCCCGCGGCCGTTTGTCGAACTCGGCGGATAAGACCTGGGAAGAAGCGGAGTACTTCGGTGGTGATCGGCTTGCGGCTGGTTCAATTGATCGGGACGTAGTGGCGGGCGATAGACCCGAAGTTGGTGAGCACTGAGGCGAGAGCCCAGCCTTCCGGGGCCGGAACACTCTCGATAAGGTTGTTCCGCAGTTCGGCCAGTTCGTCCCCCACTTCCGGCCATTCCCGCGCCGGAAGCACCCATCTGGCCGCTCGTTCAAACCTTTCAAGCCATTCCGAGAGACGGATCAGGAACTCCCCTGTCTCCGGGAGGATTGACGGCGGTTTGTTGATGGTCAGAGCGAGGCGGAACACCCGTGGCGCCAGGCCGATCATCGTGTGCACTGTCCCCGCTCTGGTTCCCTCGAGGCAAAACCGGTACAGGTCACGAACCCCTTCTGCGTGGTCCACGCCACGGACACTCAGCCGCGTTAGAACGCGTGCAAGCCCTTCCACACGAGGTGCTTCCGGCGTTCCGACCAGCACGTCCGCGTACGCAAGGCACACGTCCGCCAACCACCTTTCGTCCTGCATTCGCGCGACGCACGCCGCGCCCTGCAACCGTTCGGCGGAGGGAACCAGCGCGGGCTGGCGAATTTCCCGGTAGAGCACCGCAAGCACGTCATTTCCTGCAGTGATCAGTTTCTGATACAGCGCCTCCGCGGCCTCTTCGCACACGGGGCACGACGCGAGCAATTCGTCACAAAGATCGCGCTGGACGAACGAGAGATCGTTGCGGTGTTTCAACGCGGACCGGACCACCCGCCGTGCTGTTTCACGCGTTTTTCTCCGGCGAGCCCACACTGCGCTGCCTTCGTCAGGCAGGAAACCGGGTTGCTTGCGAGCGTACGTATCGACGGTCCACAGGACGTACGCGAGACGGTGATCTTCCGAATTCGCCTGAAACACGTCGTACAGCATCTCCATCGCGGTGGCAAGTGCGCCTTCCGACAGCGCGAGATTCACGGACAGCACAATGGCGTCAGTGGCCCCCGGAGAAAGCTCCAACGCCGCTCTGCACCATTGTGCCGCTCGGGCGCGGTCACCCAGACGCCAGGCGATCAGACCCATTCCGGCCGCAGCGTCAGGAAGCCGGGGTTTCGTATCCAGCGCACGCTGGAATGCTTCGCGTGCCTCCTCCCATTTTCGAAGTCCGTGAAGCGCGGCGCCAAGACCGCAGAAAAGCGTGGCTGCATCATCGCCCGGCATTCCGAGAGCTCGCCGGAAGATCTGTACCGCGTCGCGATAATGACCCGATTCAGTCAGGAGTTGGCCCAAGTGCGCACATGAAGCGACGTCGGTCGGGTTAACCCGGATTGCCTGACGGAACGCCGCGATGGCCTTCACAGGCTGCCGTGACTGGCGATACGCGTTGCCAAGTTCGCCCCAGAGATCACCGAAGGCAAAACCGAGTTCTCGAGCGGTTTCCAGGTAGCGAATCGCGTCGTCCACATGGCCGATCAACAGAAGCCGCTGACCGAATTGAAAACAGAGGTAGGCGTTTCCCGGCTCGATTGCTATCTGGGCGCGAAGGTTACGCAAATCGCGATAGGTCCATTCGCGGGAAACAACGGTCGTGCGCTGCTCTACTGCGGCGTGGAAATCGGGGTTGAGAGAAATCGCCCTGTCGTAATCGGCCAGAGCAGCGCGATCGTCAAGGCGCAGTTCGTGGATGCGCCCCCGCAGGTAATAGGCGTCGTGCAGACTCGCGTTTTGTTCGATTACGTAGGTTGCATCGTTGAGAGCAGCGTCGTACTCCCCGAGGCGAGCATATGCGAGGGCTCTGTTGAAAAACGTTTCCACCATGCGACCGTTTTCTTCGATCGCCCGGCAGTAGAACTCCACTGCCTTCTCGAACTGGCCGCTGCGGTAGCAATCGTTGCCAAGGTTGTGGAGTTCATGTTCTAACGGCGCGTCTTCCAGCATGATTGAACCTCCCGCGCGTCGGATCCCGGAAACTCATCGGGGTAATTGCCCCGGGGGACGGGAAAAGGGATCGAATATAACGTACGATGTGCATTCGGCAGGGGACAAGCTCCGACAGCCTGTCGTGCGCGCTTGCACCGTTCGCCGGGAAACGCGTAGACTTGGTAGAAAACCACCTTGGGCGATGAGAAAACGGGCACGCATTTCGATTCGGGAACCCGCATGCACGAGATCGTTACTGGACCTCCTCACGCACTCTTTTCGCGGCTTGCTCGAACGATTCTTGAGTTCCGCAAGCCTGAAAAGTTCGCGAGGATCACCGTCCTGACTCCGGATCGACAGACGCGCGATGTGGTGCGCGATGCCCTTCCCGTTTTCCTGGCACAGGAAGTCCCGTCGGCGGAACCGGCCCGCGCGGGCCTGTTCAATGTGCGGATTGCCCATCTGGCCCCCTGGGCGGGCGAGATTGCCCGACCCTGGATTGAGGACCGCGGGCTGAGACCGCTTCCGCGTTCGGCCTCGCTTGCAGTGATTTCCGAGGCGGTCCGGCGCACCACACACCAGACGAACGCGTTTGCAGTTGAGGGGGCGGCGTTCGACCCGCGAGATCGGCCAAGTTTCCTGCGCGCGGTGCTGCGCGAGATCGTCGAACTGAAGAAGGCATGCGTGTCGCCCTCTGATCTCCAGGAACGCACCGGGGCGCGGTATCGCAAGGAAATCGCGGCAATTTACCATGCGAGCGAGGCTATCCTCCAATCGAACAAATGGGTTGACCAGAGCGACATTCTGGCCCTCGCAACCAAGCGACTAAAAACGGATCCCGCCGCCCCGGGAGAGGATTTCTACCTCCTTTTCGGGTTTCTTCGCCTTAACGAGTTGGAAAAGCGCTGCCTTGGCGCGCTGGCGGCCGCCGCTTCCCGCGCCTGCGCGTACGTTCCGTCGGTACCAGGAAGCGTTGCGTTCGCGGTGGCGGAACCGACCATCGAACTTTTCGAGGCGGCGTGGGGCATCGCACGATGCTCGATTCCGGCGAAATCGGGCGTCGCCAGGGAAATCGTCGGCGATCTGTTTTGTTCGGACGCGGAAGAAGTGCACGAGAATCCGGCAATCTGCGTTGCCAGTGCCTCGGAACCAGCTCAGGAGATCCGCGAGGCAGCCCGGTGGATCTGGAAAGTCCTCGAGGAAGACGGGTTGAGGTTTCAGGATTTTCAGGTCATCGTTCCTGACAAACGCCACAGTGAACGCCTCGCCGCGGACGTGATACGGAAAGCGGGCATTCCGGTGAATATGGTGTTTGGAGAACCGCTTTGTGACACAGACGCCGGGCGGGGCCTTCTGCTGTTCCTGGATGCGGTGGAAAGCGGTCTCCTTCGCACCAGGGTGATGGACCTGCTCAGTGTCTGCAAGCCGCGCGCTACTAACCCGCCAGGTGAACAGGCACGGTCTGTGAATTCCTCAGACTGGGACCGCATCGCCCGTATCGCCGGAGTTTTTGGCGGCATCAGACCCGACAGAGACGTACGTAGTGAGTGGAATGACAGGCTTGCGCGCTACGAACGTGCTCTGGCGTGGAGAATCGAACATCAACCCGCGGAGGGGGAGGAGGACGCAGTCGAGGACGTCGCCTCGCTGCGCAGAGAGCATGACACAACGTGCGAGCTTCGCCAGTTGATCCACGAGCTCGACGCCAGCCGTGATGCCATTGAAAATGCCTCCTCGTGGGAGGGATGGGTTGCCGCAGTGAAGCATGGGTGGCAACAAACCGCTGAGGTCGGCAGCAGCGAAGAAGTGCGGCAAATTGAACGTGTTCTGGACGAAATTGCCACGTACGATGCTGCAGGCAAGTTGCCACCCGCACCTGTACGGCGGACCATCCTTGAGGAAGCGTTGGGACACACAAGGGCCTCCACCACCCACAGTGATCCGCACGGTGTAGTGCTTACCAACCTGACCGGTGCGTGCATTCGTCCATGCCGGGCGCTTGTCATGGTAGGACTATCGGACGGTGAATTTCCGCGAACCACCACACGCACGGCACTTTCAGTCCAACCTGACGACGGTCTTCGCCACGAGTCTGCCAGCCTTTCGCTCGATCTGCAGAAGGCGATTGACTATGCTATGTTTGCCATGGCTCTTTCTGCAGCATCTGACCGCGTTCGTCTCAGCTATTCCCGCCGGACCGATGTTGCAGCGGCCGAGAAGCTTCCGTCCTCTGCACTGATGGAAGTCATCCGCAGAGTCATCCCGCTTGAGGAGTCGCCGTCGGAGACGCCGCTGTGGGATGAAAAGGCCCTTCACCGCGAGCTTTCCGAACGGGGAGAATGGGCCGTACGAGAACCCGTTCCGAGGCCGAAAGCGTTCTGGCTCAACGCGCAGGAACTGATACTTGCACACGCCGCGGGCGTCGCGGGCACTTCTGCAGGAGAGCAAATTGCCGGGCGCCTGAGTCGGCACGCCCGCAACGGCATGGCGCTCCTGCGCGCCCGTGATTCATTCCCCGGTCCGTACGACGGGTGGTTCGCGGAACGCAGCGTGGATGACACGCTGGTGAACCACGTTTCGTCACTGGGAACCGGGCACAACCCCGTTTCCACGAGAGCACTGGAAGCATACGCCGAATGTCCTTTCCGCTTCCTCGTGACGCGAATCCTGAAAACTGAGCCGTTGCCCGAACCCGACATCGTCCTCGATTTCTCGGGGATGGATTTTGGACTTGTTCTCCACGAGCTCCTTGCAGAGTTTTTCCGCCGCTTGATCAACGAACAGCTCTTTCCACGGCGTCCTGAATCCGCGCGGGATCTTCGACCGCTTTTTGATGAACTTGCCGAAGAAAAACGACGTGAGCTGGAACAGGAGGGCACGGTCCCGCCCGGCGTCATCTGGCGCATTCGTTGGACCGCCCTCCAGGAAAGCGCGTGGGCAGCGGTTGCATGGTCACTGGGAGACGTGCATTCATGGGAACCTTCACTGGTCGAACTGGGATTCGGTGTGTCTGGCGGCCGAGTGGATGCAACCTCACCAGAAGATCCGGCATTTCTCCCGCTTGCGGACGGCGGAACGTTGGCTGTCCGGGGGATAATCGACCGGGTGGATTTCTCCCGCGAAGCGCCTTGTGCCCGCGTTCTGGATTACAAATCGGGCCGCAAACCCCGCACTCTGAATGGTTTGACGAACTCGGGGCAACTCCTCCAGGCGCTGCTGTACGCGCGGATGCTGGACCAATGGTTGCAAGAAAAAGCACTGGCGAGAGAGGTCAGCGAGGCGTGGTACCTGTATCTCAAGAACCCCGTCACGACTGACGACGTGGACTCGGTACCGGTTTTCGACACGCTCTCATTTTCCGGTGAGAGGTTACACAACGGTCAGGAGGAACTGGATCGAGTTCTCGGTGTGATCATCCCCTGCATGCGGAGTGGTTTCTTCCCTCCGCTTCCACAGGATCCACCCAACGGTGAGCACGGGACCTGCGCGCATTGTGACGTTGCGGTCGCCTGCGGATCGCTCTCGGGCCTTACGAGCCGCTGGAAGAGGTACCGGAAGGACCTGCGCAGCGCGTGTTTCCTTTCTCTGCGGTCCAAAGGCGGCACCCCATGAGCGCGCTGTTCGACCAGGATGCACGCGACCGCGCACAAAGGAGTACGAACGAAACACTCCTTGTTGAGGCCAGCGCCGGCACGGGCAAAACCACCACCATGCTGGGCAGGCTTCTTTTCCTGCTGACGACGCCGACGTCAGAGGGCGAACGGCCGCCGCGGTTGACCGAAATCGCGGCAATCACGTTTACGGAGCGCGCGGCGCAGGAATTGAAGGACCGTCTGCGCGCGAGGTTGTTTGCGACAGTCAGCAGCGTCTCTCCCGCTCAGCGGGGATTGGTTCAGCAGGCGCTGAATGATCTTGAAGAAGCGCCGATTGGCACCATCCACGGCTTTTGCGCGAGAATTCTGCGCCAGTACCCCATCGAAGCGGGAGTAGACGTAGAATTCCGTGTCGCGGAAGAGCGCGCGGCCGCAGAAATCTGGCGGGATGTGTGGCGGAGCTGGATCACAACCCAGTTCCATCGGCCCGATCTTCCCGAGGCGGTCCGACGTTCCGTAGAGCTCGGGCTGACACCGGACGACCTGTATTCCGTCGCCGAAGCGATACGCCGTTTCCGAATGCATCCGGTATCGGAAATGCTCGGCCCGCAAACTGCGGCAGCGCCGGATGAGGACGCGATCGAGCACCTCAGGGAATTGCTCCCCGCATCGAACCGGGACAGCCGCGGGAGAACGCTCTCCGAGAAAAGGCTTGCCACGATCGAAATCGTGCGGGCATTCGTAGAGGCACTCTCCGCCGCCACCACGCAAGAAGAACGCGTCAATCGTCTGTTGCAGCCGCTTGCGGAGAGTTCTGCATCGGAACTGGCGCCATTGCTCGCGTATGTCGAAGACCTGCGGACGCGCTACACGCACAACCTGATTTCGGGCATCGTTCGGTGGTTGACCCATCCCGAAGAAGGAATCATTGCGGCCTACGCAAGGGCCAAACACGACGCCGCGTGCCTGGATTTCGACGATTTGCTGATAAAGGCCCGTGATCTTGTTCGGAACCGTTCTGAAGTGCGCCGCCAACTGCAAGAGCAGTTTCGAACAATCATCGTCGACGAGTTTCAGGATACCGACCCGGTTCAGGCAGAGCTCATCATCCTCCTCTCTCAGCGGATCAGTCCGGTCGACGATGGACCCGCCCCTCCGTGGGAAGAATCCGGGTTGTCGCCGGGGAGACTCTGCGTGGTGGGTGATCCGAAACAGTCGATTTACCGCTTCCGTGGAGCCGATATTGAGACATACTCCCGTGTCGCCTCCCTCATTGGAGTTGAGAACAGGTGCCACCTCCTCACGAATTTCCGTTCGCACGGGAGCATCATACGCGCCGTAAACGCCGTGTTCGGCCAGCTTGGCGTTTTCTCATCGCCAGACCTCCCCGACGAGGCGCGAATGTTCATTCCGGCGTACCAACCGCTGGAGCCGCCCGCGGGAATGCAGGAGGACGCGGAACCACGTGTCCTGTGGGTCGAACCGGCCGCCGAGCGGTGCGACGCATTGAAAGACGCCCGCCCTGTGGAGGCGGCGCTCGTCGCAAATGCGATCCAACAGGTGGTGGCGGACGGGTGGGAGGTGCGCGATCCCCGGACAGGGCAGTTGCGCCCCGCGCGTTGGGGGGATGTTGCACTCCTTTGCCGGCGCTGGGCGGTTACTGAGGAGCTGGAAGACGAATTTCGCTACCGGCGCATTCCCTACCGCATTCTGGGTGGAAAGGGCCTCTTCGAACGCGAGGAAGTGGTGCGTCTCGTCTCACTGCTTCATGCCCTGGAACAACCTCACGACAGCCTCAGTGTCATCGCGGCGCTGAGATCAGCCTTTTTCGGCGTTTCGGACGCAGAGCTCGCCCTTGCGGCGATTGCGGACGCTTCAAATTTCGACTACACCGACGACCGGCAGGATGCGCTCCCGGAAACGATTGGACGGGCTTTCGCTCTCCTGCGTGAGGCCCGCGCCAGCCTGAACGAGCTGCGACCTTCCGAAGTAATTGAGTTTCTGTTCGAGAAAACGGGTGTTCTGGCTGCGTATGCACAGCAGCCCGACGGAGAACAGTCGATCGCCAATCTCATGAAGATCGTTGACGAAGCCAGGCGCTATGAAGCGGAGAATTCCTACTCGTTCCGGGGGTTCTGCAACCGGTTGAGAACGCTGCGGTTGTTGAACGCGGAAGAAAGCGAAGCCGAACTGGACGATGAAGCCGGCGGGCGCGTGCAACTTCTTACCATCCACAAGGCGAAAGGGCTGGAGTTCCCGGTGGTGTTCCTCCTCGACCTGGGGGCGCCTTTGAACAGCTCGCAGAGCAGTGAAAAGCTGGTAATGGTGCGCGGGGATAGCAGAACACCCCCGCGGTGTGGCCTACTCGTGAAAAAGCTTCCGGGCGGAGCCTCTTTCTGCACGCGTGACTGGATGGAGGTCCGGGAGGCGGATCGAGAACGAGAATCGGCGGAGATGACCCGGCTGCTCTACGTTGCGTTGACACGGGCACGCGACTACCTGCTGCTTCCGAGGGTGCTGGTCACAAAGAACGCAACCTGGCAGAGCCTCATCGAGTCTGCGTCGGAATCACACGAGTGGCCGGTCTTGCAGCCGCGCGATTTTCGGGATTCGCAATCGGCCGCGCCCGCCGTTGAACGCGCTGATGTTATCTCGGCCTTTGAGACGGAACTGCGGAGATTTGAAGAGAAACGCAGAGACGCGACAGAACAGGCGTCGCGACCCAGAGTAAGAATCATCTATCCATCTTCTGAACACCCCGATGAGCGGGAACGGTGGGCCGATGAATCGCCGACTCCCGCGGTACACGGCTCTCCCGAAGACGATTCGGGCCGCCGGTTGGGAACGGTGGTTCACCGGGCCCTGCAGCGATTGCACCCGGGAAACCTTTCAGGCGTCGAGCGTGTGGTGAAGATCGAAGCGGAGGAAGAAGATCTGAATGACGAGGAACGGGCCAGGGCGGTAGCGCTTGTGCGCGGTTGTTTCTCGCTTCCTGTGATCAATCGTGCATACAGCGCACCGCAACGCTGGAAAGAAGTACCGGTAACACTCTGCGAAGACACGAACGGCGTAAGGAATATCATACGCGGGGTCTGCGACCTCGTATTTACACAGGGTAGCGAACTCGTCCTGGTGGATTACAAGACGGACAGGGGTTCCCCGCAGGACGCAGACAACCTCAAGTTGAAGTACAAACCACAACTGGATGCATACGTCAACGCCCTCAACGTCGCCACAGGCCTCACAGTAGCCGAAGCATGGCTCTGCTTTCTCGGGCTCGACGGCGGGCCCATTGAATGCCGCGTCGTCTGAGTCCCTTTGCGCCGCGGGTGAAGACGCGTTATCGTCATTCTTCCACAATGGATCTGCGTTCGTCTTCGTGACTCACACCTCTGCGCCGGCCACTATCTGACTTCATGCGATTCGTCCTGCTCTATTTCACCCATTTCATCTCCTTTGGCGCATTCGTTCCGTTTCTCCCGCTCTATCTGAGACGCGCTGCCGGGCTTTCACACGTAGAAATCGGGTGGGTGCTCGCAGTATCAAATCTGGTAAGCCTGGTAGGATTGTTCGTCTGGGGACCCTTCGTTGACAGAACGGACAAACGGAGACGTACCCTCGTCCTGGGTATGATCGCCAGCGCGGCACTGTACCCCGCGTACATGCTTACACGGGGCCTCCCGGAGATCATCGGACTCACAATCGTTCTCGGCGTATTCATGACGCCCGTCATCCCGTTGCTCGATGATCTCCTGCTCACCCACATCCGGATCCACGGGGGAGAATATGGCCGAACCCGCTTGTGGGGTTCCGCAGCGTTCATCGTCGGAAGTACTGCAGCGGGCTGGCTGCTGGGGCACGGAGTTGCCGGAGGCCAGTTCTTTGTGTTCATCGCCGCGGAAATCGCCGCGCTTGTTGTTCTTGCAACGTTTTCCAGCGAAGAAATCAACCGCCCTGGCGCCGCCGTAAAGGACCGGCACTTCTGGCGTTCTCTGACCGGACCTTTCATTGTGTTTCTTGTAGCCGCGTTCCTGGGAAGAATATCGGCGATCGGCCATTACAACCTCTACAGCCTCTACCTCGACAAGATCGGCGTCAGCGATACGCTGAAAGGCGTTGCGTGGTCTATCGGCGTTGTTGCCGAAATCGGCATGATGTTCTTTACCGGCAGGATTATTCGGCGCTTCGGCGCGCGATGGCTGTTCACGCTTGGGCTGGTGGGTTCAGCGGCCCGGTTTGCACTTTACGCGGTCTGGCCGACCCCGACCGGGGCAATCGCGGGACAGGTGTTCCATGCATTCACGTTCGGCGCATACCACGTCGGAGCAGTCACTCTTGTAACGGAACTGGCGCCACCCGGCCGTTCCGCGACCGGGCAGTTTGCGCTGGCCTCCCTCGCGTACGGGCTTGGTTCCACGGTGGGAAGCGTGGTCAGCGGCCAGGTAGCCCAGATATGGGGATATCAGGTGATGTACGTCATGTGTGCGGGTCTTGCCGTCCTCGCCGCTCTTGTCGCTCAGATCAGCGCTCCCGAGAAGGGACGCACCGTTTTTTCTGCTCCTTAGTCCCCCTCCGCAAGCCATGCGCTTGCCGAAATCGTGTCGCCGAGCCCCACGGTACGCGCCGGGCGTTCTACGATTCTTGTCGGTACAAACACCAGATTCCGTCCTCCGCTGGTTCCCACCCCCGTCAACGCGAAATCCGGCGTCTTCGCAGACGGCGCGAGGGTCCGCATCGCGTCGAATGCCTCCGCCCGCAAAGGAAGGTCCACGAAACTGGTCACCTCGTCTGACTTGGGAGGGCGCCCCGTCTTGGCCCTCACCACGGCGGCGCACGCTCCACAAGCAAGGCCCTGACGGATTCCTTCCGGCGACCCTGCAGTTTTTTCCGCAAGAACCATGTAGTACCCGAAGTTGTGCAGATGGATGCGCGGAACACCGGTGGCATCGGCGAGTCTGTTAAGTCCGGCAAGGATTGCCTCCGGCGCGTTCTGATCGCGTACGTTCCCCGCGAGCTCCCCGGCGCCGATTTCCTCTAGCCACGTTGCCAGTTCCACTTCATTCAGCCCGATGCTGTCCATCTGAGGAAGGATGTGGTCGAGGACCCCCTTTCGAACGATTTTGCCGGCGATAGAAGCAAGCTCGCAGTGTACGCGCATATGGGGAGCTCGCGTTCGCACCAGGCGCAAGTAATCCGCCACCGGGACAATGCACTCCTGCGCCGTGGTGCCATCCGGATAGCGGTCGCTCAGGATGTGAAACCCTGAGACCAGCAGGTGGGAAAATCGGTCCGCGTCCTTCAGAAACGTGGCTTTGAAGCCGGGGGCCAGTCGAAGCTGGTTGTTTGCCGGGTTCCACGAGGGAATGAACCTGTTCGCCCTCGGGGCGGTGAGTGTCTGCCCGTCAATGCGTATCGTGTCATCCTTCTGATACTCGAAAATCCAGTGTATGGCAAACACGTCGTCGCCCTGAGCCACGTCGCGCGGCGAGCCAACGGTGCCGTCAGGGCCGATTGTCAGGAGATTGGGGAGGGAAGGGAACGCTTGCGCAAGGGGTTTTGTCAGCGGGTTGGCATAGACAAGCACGCGGGGCACCCCCAGCGAGGCAACCGTTACCGCCATGTTTGCAGAGGTTCCCCCGAGCGTGAG
>JAKPPK010000549.1 GCA_029547385.1 Candidatus Latescibacterota bacterium | reverse complement strand
AACGACCACATGTAGCGTTTCGTAGTCGAACGGAGGATGCGCATCTGTTGCCGTAGTTCCGCCATCTCCTCATCCCACGGTCTCACCGGGTAATCGTCAGCGCCTGTTTCCACCATGTGGCAGGGCCAGACGCCGGGTGCCATCGTGCACGTGCTCCGCCAGTACTCGAGACTCGTCCCTGAGAGGAACCGATCCATCTTCGCGTCTTCGTGCCGCGGGATCGCCGCCTGTGTAACCGGCTCGTGCAGGGTGTAAGAGTATTCCGTGCCGAAGTGAAAGCCTCCAGGGGCGTTCCGGTTCGCCATCTCTTCTATGAGCCCTTTGACGAACTGCCGGGCAAGAGGCCTCCCCTCCAAGGAACCTGGGAGATTGAAAATCACCGCGTCGGGGAATTCGTCAAGAATTGCCGACATCACGATGCGCCCCTGCCTGTATGAAGCCTCCATCAAGTCACCCGGTGTGTAGCCAGCATACGTGTAAATCGGGTGGTCCAACGAGTAACGCGGGTAGGGGTATTCAGTGTCAATGCTGATTCCACGGAAGCCAGTCGCCTTCGCGGCTTTGCCCAGCGCTGAGAAATGTTGTCTCAACTTTTCGGTGAACTCGCCAGAAAGGAGAGTCTCCGGTGAAGGCCATGGTTCGCTGTCACCAAAGGAAATCGCAAGCAGATTTTCGGTGCAGCCAACCGATTTGAGCGAGGTGACATTCTGTCCGGCCAGCCTCAGCCAGTTCGGGTTGGTCGCAGGCGTGTTGCCGACGCCGATGTTCGTTAGCACACCCGAATCCCAGCTGCCACATTGAAAAAAGAACCCGTCGTAGAGCCCACTAATGTCGGCCGCATGTTCGTTGAGGTAGGGCGTAGGTGACACGGAGTAACAGATGATCGCGGGTATAGCGAGAGCGGTGGGAGCGGGCATGGAGCGTTCCTTTCTCTTTCTTTCCGGTTGCGGATTGCGCCGTGGGAATTCAGATGTAGAAACCTGCGCGTGGAATCCGATCGTCACAAGGCAGGAAACTGCCGTGGAATGATTGCGGAAGTCTTCGAAATGTTCGCTGAAGGAAAATATGACGGAGTTCCCCGCGACGCAACGTGCGACCGGGCATCGAAGTGCGGATCCCGCCTGCGTAAGCCAGCGAATCGGAGGAACTCATCTGCAACATCGAGGGTTATTCATGGAGAGCGCGGCAAGTGCCGGGGAGTCGGCAGTCACAGCTCCCCAAAGCGCCGCTTCAGGATTACTTTTAGAACATTTTTGTTGCAAAAGTCGGAGAGCGCCGGTACATTTTGTTGTCAACGCACTTCGTGAGCACCGCGGAACGAATACTCGAGGGAGAATGGGAGAAATGGTCAAAACACCCATATACATGGACAATCATGCGACGACGCCTGTGGACCCGCGTGTGCTTGAGGCGATGTTGCCCTATTTCACCGACGTTTTCGGCAACGCGGCGAGCAGAAACCACGTGTTCGGACATGAAGCCGAAGCTGCCGTGGAGGAGATGCGAGGGACAATAGGCGCAGCCATCGGGGCGGACCCCAAGAACGTCATTTTCACAAGTGGCGCGACGGAATCCGACAACATGGCCATAAAGGGCGTTGCGGAATTCTACAAAGAGCGCGGCAATCACATTATCACCCAGGTAACCGAGCATAAGGCGGTTCTCGACACCTGCAAGGAGCTTGAGCGGCGGGGGTACGAAGTAACTTACCTGCCGGTGGACCGCCATGGTCTCATCGACCTTGACGACTTGCGCAAAGCGATAAAGCCGGAGACAATCCTCATTTCCGTGATGATGGCCAACAACGAGATCGGAACGATTCAGCCTGTCAAGGAGATCGGCGCACTCGCCAAGGAGAAGGGCGTTCTGTTTCACAGCGACGCCACACAGGCAGTCGGGAAGTTGCCCGTTCACGTAGACGAACTGGGAATAGATCTTCTTTCGATGAGCGCCCACAAGATTTACGGCCCCAAAGGCGTGGGAGCATTGTACGTGCGGGGAAGGAACCCTCGCGTCCGTCTTGCTCCTCTATTCCATGGAGGTGGGCACGAACGGGGGATGCGTTCCGGAACGCTCAACGTGACAGGAATTGTAGGTTTTGGCAAGGCGTTGCAGATCGCCGTTGACGAGATGGAAAGTGAATCGGCACGCGTGAAAAAGCTGCGTGACAAGCTTGAAACCACGCTCAGGGATCGATTGGACGAAGTCTTCGTGAACGGACACCCCACGTTAAGGCTGGCGGGGAACCTGAACATGAGTTTCGCTTACGTTGAAGGCGAATCTTTGCTGATGGGACTGCGCGAGATCGCCCTTTCAAGCGGATCCGCCTGCACCTCGGCCACTCTGGAACCGTCCTACGTGCTCAAAGCCATCGGTGTCAGCGACGACCTCGCGCACACCAGTCTGCGTTTTGGTCTCGGGCGGTTCAACACGGAAGAAGAAGTGGATTATGCTGCAGATCGCGTCGTGGAAGAGGTGAACCGATTGCGCGAAATGTCGCCATTGTACGAGATGGCGAAATCTGGAGTCGATCTGAAAACAATGGCATGGAAACGGGACTGACAACGCGACGACCCATCACGCGTTACGCGTGAACGACACAGGAGTTTTCTGGATGGCCTACTCTGAAAAGGTCCTCGATCATTACAAAAACCCGCGTAATGTGGGGAGTTTTGACCCCAACGACGAGAATGTGGGAACCGGTCTCGTTGGCGCCCCGGAATGCGGGGATGTAATGAAGCTTCAGCTCAAAATAAACGACGATGGGATTATTGAAGACGCGAAATTCAAGACCTTCGGGTGCGGAAGCGCAATTGCGAGTTCGAGTTATGCCACCGAACTCGTGAAGGGAAAGACTATAGACGAAGCATTCGCCATCCAGAACAAAAAGATCGTGGAGGAACTCAGTCTTCCACCGGTCAAAATACACTGCTCCGTCCTGGCGGAGGGCGCGATCAAGGCGGCAGTGGAAGACTGGAAAAGAAGGAAAGAAGCGAAAGCGCGAGAGAACTCAGTACCCGGAAAACAGTAAGTTGACATCTGGTATCCGCACGGACCCGAAGGAGTCGCACGAAATGGAAACGCAGACAACAGGTGCCACCGCGGAGCTTGTTCGCATTTCCGATAGCGCGGCGAAGAAGATCCTCGCGCTGATGGCGAAACACCCGGAGTCTGATGGTTTGAGGATTCAGGTGCGCGGAGGTGGTTGCAGTGGCATGCAGTACGAGTTTTCGGTCGACAAACTCCGGGAACGGGACAACGTGGTGGAGCATAACGGTGCGAAAATTCTCATAGACCCGAAAAGCGCGATCTACGTTCGAGGTTCGGATTTCAACTACGTCAAGAACCTGATGGAGGAACGGTTCGAGATCAAGAACCCGAACGTCAAGTCCACGTGCGGATGTGGCACTTCCTTCCGGATATGACATCCTCTCACGACAATGCCCGGGCGCCGGAGATCCACCATGATCCGGACAGCAACAACTATTTCGACGTCCTGGGACTTCCCACCAGGCTCGCGCTGAACGAAAAGGATTTGTCTGACCATTACTATGCGCTGAGCCGCCTCTACCATCCGGATTTCCATCAGAATGCGTTGCCCGCCGAGAGACTGCGGGCGCTGCGTCGCACTGCGGCAGTGAATGACGCGTTCACCACTCTCCGAGATCCTGTCAGCCGCGGCCGTTGGTGGCTTGAGTTCAATGGTCGAAAACTGTCCCTCGCCCCGGGATTACCTCGCGAGCTGGGATCCCTTGTGTTCGACGTCCATGATGCGCTGGAAAGATTCCGCAACGCCGAAGCAGACATCACGGAAATCGAGCGCTTCAGGGAAGTAACGCGGGATGAACTCGGGCGTCGGAACAAGCAGCTCGCCGCACTTTTCGGCGAGCTTGATGAGGCCGGAGTTTCCCGCGCCGACGGCCTTCTGTTCACGCGCCTCGAAAATCTTCTCGCCGAGATATCCTACCTGCGGGCGCTCACGCGGGATATAGAGCGTACCCTCGAAAACACGGGTGAACGATGAGCCGAATTCTCGGAATAGACCTCGGTACGACAAACAGTCTGATCGCGCAGGTTGTTGACGGTGTTCCTCACGTAATCCGTGACCCGCAGACGGGGGAACGTCTTTTGCCGTCGGTGGTTGCGTTCACCGATGACGGTAAGGTGCTTGTCGGCCAGGCCGCACGCGATGCAGAAAGAAATGGCTCCGGCATTGTCATTTCTTCGGTGAAAAGGCTCATGGGCATCGGGATGGAACACGTGAACGAAGATGATCGCAAGCAATTCCCGCTGACTCCGGCAGATTCGGGGCCCGTCAGATTCACCGTCGGCAACCAGTCCATGACGCCGCCCCAAATCTCCGCGCACCTGCTCCGAGAGCTGAGACGGCGCGCGGAACAGGCTCTTGGCGAGCCGGTAAGCGACGTGGTGATCACGGTCCCCGCGTACTTCAACGACAGCCAGCGCCAGGCCACACGCGATGCGGGGCGGCTCGCCGGGCTGCAGGTGCTGCGTCTTGTCAACGAACCGACCGCGGCGAGTCTCGCGTATGGTCTGGATAGACGTGACCACGGTACGGTAGCAGTTTTCGACTTCGGCGGAGGCACGTTTGACGTCTCGATTCTCCGTCTGCAGGGTGGGATTTTTGAGGTCCTGGCAACGAACGGAAATACGAGACTCGGGGGAGATGACTTTGACCGTGCGGTGGCAGGATGGCTTCTGAAGAAGGCAGCCGACGAGTCGGGGCTGCCCGAGATCCTGACAGATCACAGGGTTTTTACTCAGGCCCGGCGTGAAGCGGAAAACGCGAAAATTCGCCTCACGACAGAATCAGTTACCGTTGCGACGCTCGTTCTCCCCGGAATGGATACTCCCTATGAGGCGCTCCTTACGAGGGAGGAGTTCGAAACCATCATTCGCGCTACGGCGGAACAGACCGTTGTACATTGCCGCGAAGCGCTCAAGGACGCGCAAATCAACCCCAGAGATGTTGACTCGGTTGTCCTGGTGGGCGGTTCTACGAGGGTTCCGCTTGTTCGGACACTGGTGCGTGAATTCTTCGGGATCGAACCGCTCGCGGATATCGATCCGGACGAAGTGGTTGCTCTCGGAGCCGCAGTTCAGGCCGA
>JAKPPK010000535.1 GCA_029547385.1 Candidatus Latescibacterota bacterium | reverse complement strand
CAGATCAGGGAATCGAACCTCGAAATAGAAGCGGCCCGCGAAACTCGGCGAGCAGCCTACACGAAATACTTCCCTCAGATATCGGTATCCGCCACCGGGGCGGTCGCGGTGGATCCGCTGGCAAGGATACATACGAGCGGGGGCAACCTCCCTGTGTACAATGGCAATCCTGCAACCATCCCCACGGCCACTCAGTTCGCATACTTTCCGAGCGGGGAAATGGCGATCGCGGGCCGCGGTTTCGTGGCTTCGGCGGCAGTAATTCAACCGCTGTTTGCAGGCGGGCGGATCGTGAGCGGAAACCGCCTCGCTGACCTCGGGGTCCACGTTGCGAAAGACAGGGCGGAAATCTCCAAGCGCGATGTACTGGCGCAGACGGAGGAGAAGTACTGGCGGCTCGTTGCCCTTCGGGAAAAGCTTCGGACGCTCGACGCGTACGAGGCACTGCTAGAGGCGCTGGACAAACAGGTCACCGATGCCGTGCAGGCGGGGCTCTTGACTCGCAATGATCAGCTCAAAGTCCGACTCAAGCGTTCTGAAGCGAGCGTCGATCGTCAACGACTCGAAAACGGTCTGGCGTTGGCGACGCGGGATCTGCGCCGCCATATCGGGTTGCCGGAGGGCGGTGCGCTTCACCTTGTCGACACTCTGGCGTGTCCTGACGACCCATCTATTCTTGCGCAGGAGCGAGCCGGAGCACTCGATCGACGTCCCGAAATTCGTCTGCTCTCCCGCGCCATTCGCGCTGAGCAGCTTCAGAACTCCCTCACGCGTGGGGGGATGCTACCCACGGTTTCCGTCGGTGCAATAGGGTTGCGGCAGGATATCCGCGGAATGATCAGCCAGACCAACGGTCTGCTGATGGGAATGGTAAACGTTCCAATATCCGGTTTGTGGGAGGGGAGGCACACAACGGCCAGCCAACACAGGCGGGTAGAGATTGCCGAAAATCGGCTTGCTGAGACGCGCGAGTTGCTGGACTTGCAAATCGAGAACGCGTGGACGGATCTGACGGCGGCCTGGCGCTCCAATGAGGTGGCGAACGAGGCCGTAGATCAGGCGGACGTGAACCTGGCCGAGGTGTCGGATCGGTACCGGAACGGGCTTGTCACGTTCTCCGACCTTCTGGAAGCGCAGGTGCTCCGCCAGAAAGCCACGGACAGCCGCATCGACGCACGGGCAGACTACTGGTTGAAACGCGCCGCTTACCTTCGAGCCGTCGCCGCCGCCGACGGATCAGAGTGAGTATGAAAAAGGCCTGGCCGAAAAGTACTCGGCCAGGCCTTTTCCTTGTGTCTTGTTTGCTCGCTTAGAAGTCAAATCTCAGTCCGAACCGCACGACTCGTGTTGTCGGGTAGAGCAGCCATTCCGTGCGCGGGCTGATGGGTGCCTTCCAGTTGCCCCCGGCATCTTTGTAGGGTCTTGTAAGGGCCTCTTCCGTCGAGGGATCATACACCCGCAGGTTCTTCTCCCCCGCCTGCCGGCGGTTAAACACGTAGTTCAGGTAGTCGTTGTAACTCGCCATTCCCCCTGAACTCATGTATTTCGTGTTCAAAAGGTTCGTCACATCCATGTACGCGGAGAGTGTCCTGCCGCCTTGAAGGTCGATGGTTTTGTCCAACTTGAGATTGGTATACCAGTAATCAACGGTCTTCATGTAGTTCTCGGCCGGCAGTTCACGAAGCGGGATCGTCGGGTCAGGACGATAGATAACCTCGGATCCTTCGCGGTAGGTTTCCATCACGCCGATACCCCATCCGCCTTTCCATGAGCCCCAATCGCGTGGGGTGCCCAGACGAACGAAACCGCGTATGTTCGCCAGCGGTTCGTTGGAGCGCGCATACGCGGTGAAATAACTCGACTGTGCCATGTTTGGATTGATGCTGTACAGACCTACTTCGCCGGCCCGCGTCGAGTAGGTTTCGTACGTGAACCAGCCGTTCAGAAACCTCCCTGAGTTTCGTGCAACCTTGATCTCCAGACCACGCACCTCCTCGTAATTTGCGTTGCGGAACATGCGGTTGCCCTGGTAAACGGTGCAGTAAAGCATAGAGACCTGGTCCACGTTGTACTTGGCGTAGCCGCGGGTCGTCCAGACGATCTGGTGGGGCAGGACATGCTCGATCCCGACCTCGTACATCGTGGTTCGTGCGGGGCGAAGGTTCGGATATCGGATCTCCTGTATCTTGCCAACTTGCCCGAGGCGTTCATCCGTCTGGAAGCTGAACATCACTGCGGGCTTCTGCATCGAATAGAAGAGGCCGTAGTTGAAGAAGAATTTCGTACGGTCGCTCACCGGGTGTGATACACCGAACCGCGGTTCGATGCGCCAGAACACCTTGTTGGGCCCGTGGGGAAGGGCCTCGTAGATATCCCACGGTTCGGGTGGATCGCCAAGGCCATATTTGCGCAGAGTATCACGCAACGGGTAGTACGTCGGAACTCCGCCCCACCGGCTCACGTTCCAACCGCGTGCGATGGCGATGCTGTCGTAGTACGCCTTGGCTCCGTACGGAATGAGGGCGATATCCGTGAAGATATTCTGGACATATACGGGGTAGTTGGCATCGAAGCGCTCGATTCGTACCCCGGCGTTGGCGATGAGCCCCTGGGACTCGTACTTGTCCTGCGCAAAAGCGCCGAAGATACTGGGGTGAGGCGTGGGGTACTTTCCGCCATAGTCCACATGGTTTTGATTTCGGCCGGGAACGGAGAGACCGAGCGCCCGCTCCGCGTGGAAGCCAAGTTCACTTGTGATGAACTCAAAACCGGTCTTGAATGTGTGAGCGCGCCACGCGTGGGTAATATCGCCTTTCACGATCGTTTGGTCCGCAGTCGCGTTGAGCACTGCTTCCGCACCTGTCCCGAGATAGTATGTGCCGCTCAGGTCGGCGTATCCGTCCTGAATGTATCCCTGCGGAGACACTACCACGGCAGGAGTCGGTGTATCGACGAAGAAGGTTCGTGTCACGTAACGCCCTTGCCCCAGCACTGCGGTGGAATAGTTGGGCGTGGAAAACGGGTCGTTCAAAATGAGCCGGCCCGGGGTCAGCGCGTCTTGAAGGCTGCTGGGCAGATCCGCGGCGGCAGTGCCGCCGGTATCGGACCAGAGGTAGAACATTCCAAGCCAGCCCCGGTACCCGAACGAACTTGGCGGTTTGTACCCGGAGGCCAGGTTCGCGGGGTCGTACGACGCATTCACGTTGACACGGGGAAGGTCCCGGGTCATGTCGGTCTGCGAACTGGAACGAGCGAGGGAGAGAGTCATATACGTGGCCGGATTGAACGTGTAGGTGACAGCAACTCCCCATTGACCGAACGTTCCGTCGAGGAAACAGGAATTCGAAAGACTGAGTTTATTGTTACTCGAGCCCTTGCCTCCCGAAAGGGTCACATATAACATGCTGGCATCGCGCAGCGCCGTCGGTTCCACAAGCTCGCCAACAGCTCTTGTTTCGGAGAGCTCCGCATTGTTGCCGAGGGAAGACAATGCCGACGAAGCGCTCGACCCTCGCATGTAGGAGAGTCGTATCTTGAGCTTCTCCGTGGGGGTGAGGGTGAGCTTCATGTCGAAGGTCTGATCGCGGAAATAGGGACGCAATGCCGGCGTGATAGTCATCTCTTTCTTGTAGACATACCCCACCACAATGCCACCCATCTTCCGCGGCAGCGCCCAGCCAGCCGCAAGATCCAGTGTGACGTCAGGCTCATTGCCATACTGCCACACCTGCTCGTCCATGTTCGCTTCCCACTGCCACGCCTCCCGAAGCTGCTCAGGCGTCCAATCGTTCTTCCCATACGCACCTGCACGACGATTCGCCACGTTGATCACATTCGCTCGCGCAGCCCAGCCATCGAACACCTTATACAGGTTCGGCGCCAGACGCCACTTGAACGACGTGTCGTTCCGCGTCTCCTCATACAGA
>JAKPPK010000531.1 GCA_029547385.1 Candidatus Latescibacterota bacterium | reverse complement strand
GACGGTTCTCTCCAGATGGACTTGAACGTCGGTTTCCGCGACGATCCTCGTTTCGTCAATTACGTTGGCGGCGCGAACATTGCCTCCGCAATCTGGGGTTATGGAAAACTGGCGGGGCCGCTCAATCTTGCGAATGTGCGTTCTCAGGGGTACGACATGCCGTGGCTCGATTCTCTGCGGTTTGTCGAAGTGATGGGTGCAGGTGGTATTGACGTTGAAGAAGCGCGGCGCATAGGCAACGCCTGGAATACCAACAAGCTGGCCAACCCCGGGGACCCGGCGAGCTGGATGTCGGCGGCGGATATCGCGCTTATTCAGACCGGGCGCGACACGGCGTTGAAAGCCTGCGCGCTTTCGTACTGGAACTTTCACGGCCACATGCCCGCCAACGTGACTGCGGCTGACCTGGCGAAGTGGGGGTTGACGGGGTTTGTTACGTCGAAGCCGGCGCAATACGGGCCGTTCGACGCTCCGGATGCTCCTCGTCCGCCTGGATTCCTCTCGGTGCGTCCGTTGAACCGCGTGGGAATCGAAGTCCGCTGGGGTAAGGAAGCAGAAACAACTCCCGACCACGATACCAAAGTCATGGACTTTGCGGGGTACCGGATCTATCGCCAGACGGGGACGCGTATGTCTCCGATGGTGCTGATCAAACAGGGGCCTGCGTCCGACTTCGCGGAAGTGGCTGCCGATGGTGCGTTCCCGGCGGGTCGTGTGTTCCACGATGTCAACGTGACCCCCGGTGTGGACTACTGGTACGCGGTCGTCGCGTATGACGACGGCACCCAGAACTGGGAGCTCCCCGGGTACTCGATGGAGAGCACGCGCTGGTGGACGTGGTCCGGGTACATGAACAAGGGTGCTACCGCGCCGGAATATGTAGGCGTGGACGCATCTGCAGCTCCGGGCAAGTTCATGCTCGCCCAGAACACCCCGAACCCGTTCAACCCGACTACGACCATCAAGTTCAGCCTTGCAGGTTCCGCCCAGACGAAACTTGTTGTCTACAGCCTTACCGGTCAGGTGGTTCGCACGCTGATCAATGGGCAGACCGCTGCCGGTGTCCACAGCGTTGTGTGGGACGGCAACGACAACATGGGTCGTCCGGTTGCAAGTGGAGTGTACCTCTATCGCTTGACCAGCGGCACGAACGAAATGGTTCGCCGCATGGTACTTGTTCGTTAAGCAGCGATTCGGCGGGCGTGGGAGGTTGGTGCCTCCCACGCCTGTCTGAAAGGGATGGGCAATGGCTCTATTTTCCCGTCGATGGGCTCTGCCGACAGCCATTTTGGTCGCGTTCCTCTGTGTGTTCGCGTCGGACGCCATTTCGCAGACGACCACTCTGGACAGCGTGAAAGTAGTTCCCAACCCGTACAACGTTTCGGGAAGAACGTATGCGTCTCGGTCGAATATTTTTGGGTACGAGCGGCTGCGGTTCGCGAATCTCCCGTTGCCGTGTACGGTCAAGATTTATTCGTCGGATGCGAATTTGGTGAAAACGCTGCAGTTCAACGCGGGCGATCTGTTGCCGGCGTGGGATGGGCGTAACAGCGACAACCAGTACATAGTCAGCGACGTGTATTTCTATGTGGTTGAACATGCAACCTTGGGGACGAAAATCGGCAAGTTCGTCGTAATTCGTTGACGTGCGGCAGTTGCTCAGGATGCCGATCTCGGGAGATACCATGAACAGAGGATTTTGCCTGCGTGGCGCCGTGTGTGCGGCCCTGTTTGCGGCTTCGTCCGGTGTGGCTCAAACCACTCAATACATCAAAGATGGTGTATATGATCCGGCGACACCGGAGCGCCGGGGACAGGCAGGAGCGACGTTCCTCCAGGTGGGGGCAAGCGCACGCGCGGAAGGCATGGGGGGAGCCTTTGCGGGTGTTCGGGGGGATCCCTCGATTGCATTCTACAATCCTGCCGGCGTGGCGGAGGTAACGGGGGTGGCGTTTTCGGCGGACCACACGAAGTGGGTTGCCGATATGTCACTGAATGGCCTGGTGGTGGCGGCGCGTGCACGGTTTGTCTCACTTGGCGTCTCGTTCCTGAGCATGGATTATGGGTCTTTTGACGGCACGCGCATCGCAGACAACGCCGCCGGGTACGAATCCATCGGCGCGGTGACACCGACCGCATGGGCGCTGGGCGGTATTGCGGCGGTGAAATTCACCGACCGGTTCAATGCCGGAATTCAGACGAAGTGGCTGGTGCAGGACATCGGCGAGAGCGAGGTCTACACATTCCGCAACCCGCCGCGGTATACCGGCGAAATGACCAAGAACCGGGTGAGCACCTGGGCGATCGACCTCGGCACCCAGTATTACACCGGCCTCCGCAACCTCAGTATCAACATGACACTGCAGAATTTCGGTGGGACGCAGAAGTACGTGGAAACAACGTTCAGCCTTCCGCTCACGTACCGCGTGGGCGTGTCTGCGGAACTCATGGAGTTCCTCACCGGGGACGCGACGGGCGCGCACAAGGTGTTCCTGTCGATGGAAGGTGTCGATCGTCGAAATGTGAGCCTTGACGGGG
Organism: Candidatus Latescibacterota bacterium; assembly: GCA_029547385.1. GTDB lineage: Bacteria > Latescibacterota > MWCZ01 > MWCZ01 > MWCZ01 > MWCZ01. Next base: position 1,713 of record JAKPPK010000531.1, on the reverse strand, counting down.
CGATCGGCGCGGAGTACATCGGCGACATGTCCGACTTTGTTCCGGGCCTTTCGGTATCAGTGAGGGCGGGAAGAAGGCCTGCGCGGAATCAGGACGGTTGGATGAGCTTCGGCGGCGGGGTGTGCTTTCCCGTGACCGGAGTCAAAATGGGGCTGGACTATTCGTTCAACGATTACGGGCCGCATCTTTCGGTCCACCGCGTTGGGATGCGGGCTTCGCTCCGTTGAACCGATCTGGCGAAGGAAGTGCGGGTAGTGTGCAGGCCGGAGAGGTGGTTGATCCGGCCTTCCGTCAGACGATGCGGATGTCCTCTTCGCGATAATTTGTTTTTATTCCCTCCGTGCAGTTCCTGCACATAGCCAATGCTCCCCTGTCGGTCATAACGCGCCTTCGAAACGCGTTCATGAGTTCTCCGTGCCAGATACGGCGCAGTGTTGTTTCCTCTGAAAGGTATCCAACCGCGAAGTCTCCGTGTTTGTCGAAACAACAGGGGGTAACGGTTCCGTCCCAGTTCAGGACCGGTTGCACCCACAGAGTCCTGCACCGGTTCGGGATGCTTCCTCTTGCGGCTGCTTTGCTCACGACCTCTCCATTGACCGACTGGTAGCGTCGGAACCGCGGCTCCCGCGGCAAGAAGTCCTCGGCCTCTTTCCCGTCGTAGACCTGAGCAGTTTTGTACGTCACTTTGTCCGCGCCGAGAGACGCGGCGAGTTCGCGTATCTTTTCCAGCTCGTGAAGATTATGTCGAAAAAGGATGAATTGGACGTGGATAATGGGCAATTTCGATCGTAGGCGACGTTTCGTGATGGTGAGTTCTCGAATGCCGCGGATGACTTTGTCGAAATCGCCGCCGACCCGGTATCTGGTGTACGTTTCGGGCGTCGCTCCGTCGAGGCTGATGATGAGACTGTCCAGGCCGGACCGAACAATTTCCTCAGGGCTGTTGAGGTAATGGCCGTTTGTGCTGGCAAGTGTGTACAGGCCGTGCTCCGAGGCGTACCGTACCATTCGGAGAAAGTCGCGGTGCAGGAACGACTCTCCCTGGTTCCACAGGAGCACCATAAGGCTTTTGCCGGATATTTCGTCTATGGCGCGGCGGAAAAGGTCAAAGTCCATGTAGCCGCGTTTTCTGCGCAGCGTTCCGTTGCCGCTGGGACAAAGGGGACAGTGGAGATTGCACACGTTTGTGGGCTCTACCATCAGAACCGGAGGCATGCCCCAGATGATCGGACGCCTGACAATTCGCGATAACCCGTAGCTTGAAAGTGCCAGCGCGACATTCCAAAGCTTGCTCCAGCGCAACGACTTGCGAAGGAAATGAACGGGTTCGCGAACGTTCATAGGATTTGCCGGAATCCGGGTGTGAGGGGTTTTGTCACGTCACCATACGCCGTATGCAATGCCCGCGGAGATGCTCGTCCAGCTCTTGTCGGTGCGCCCTGCGTTGGTATCCGCGTGGCGAGATGCCCTGCCCACGTCGCACTGCAGAACAAGATCCTTGAGCCATTCCACGCTACCGGTAACATGGATCTCACGCGTTCGTGTGCGAGGACCAAAAAGGAACTCTTCCGCCGGCGGGTTGTACTGATCAATTTCGCTCCCGTCACCACCTCGTCGCGCCTGAGACACCCACGCGCCGACACGCAACCAGCGCAGCGGGCGCCAGTTGATCTCTCCCCGGAGGTAATCCCCGTTGTGGCCCTGCCAGAAACC
>JAKPPK010000495.1 GCA_029547385.1 Candidatus Latescibacterota bacterium | reverse complement strand
CAACTTGTTGATCTTGCCCGCCGTTACCATCACAAAAATCTCCAGCGTCTCGCGGTCCGTGTAGCGGCTGCTGTGCCCCGACACCGATGTGACGAAGCGCGGCGGATGCCCTAGCTTCTCCGAAATCACGTTCGTCTCGTGCGACCCGCCATGCACCAGCACCACCCGCTGTCCCTGCTTGACCAATTCCGCAACGTCGGCGATCACCGCCTCCGTATCAAGTCCTTCGCCACCGCCAGCTTTGATGACTAACATGCTTCCTCCTCGAAATGAGTGATTGGTAATCGGTAACTGGGGATTGGTAATTCAGAAACCTGTCACCGATTACCGATTACCGTCTACCGCTCTCACCATCAACAAACACGGATTCGCCTCATCCCACAATGTCTTGAATTCTTCCAGCGGCCTGAAGCCCATCGCTTCGTAGAAGGCGCGCGTTTTGGCGTAACCTGGGTCGGGATGTGATGCGCTGAGCGTCTTGACGTGCAAGTATTCCACACCCTGCTCGCGCAGATACGCTTCTACGCGCGCCAGCAGTGCCCGCCCGACGCCGCGATGATGCATCTCCGGCAGCACACCGAGGACGTGCAACTCGGCGGGTTGCGGGAAGTGCTGCTTCACCGTCATAAAGCCGACCGCGCGACCATCCACGAACGCCACAAACGTCGGCAGCTCGTCCACGTCGCGGATGTACTGCGCGGTCGCCGCTTCAATCCCAAACCACTCCGGCAGCGCGCGCAAAATCGCCTCGCACACTGCACCCTGTCCTAACAACGGGCCTTCGATGTTCATCGTTCAGAGTTGAAAGTTAAAGGTTACAGGTTGAAAGTTATCAGACAAACCAACTTTCAACCTGAAACTTGTAACCTGAAACTCAAACCGGATGCAACCCCGGAAATTCCAGGCCCGTTGTCTCAGGCCAGCCGTACATCACGTTCATGCACTGCACTGCGCTGCCGGCCGCGCCCTTCATCAGGTTGTCAATGGCGGAGATGACGACCACGCGCCCGCCCGGCTCATCCAGCACAAAGCCCACATCGCAGTAGTTCGAACCGGAGAGCAGCTTCGGCTCCGGGAAGCGGTGAATCCCCCGGCTGGCGCGCACCAGTCGCACGAACGGCTCGTCGCCGTAGTCCTCGCGGTAAAACTTCCACAGGTCGCGCTCGGCCAGCTTCTTCGCCTCGTCCGTGAGCAGACAGTGACACGTCGCCAACGCGCCGCGCACGATGTCCACCGAGGTCACGGTAAAGTGGAAATGCGGATCGGCGGGATCCAGCTTGAGTTCCTGGATCATCTCCGCGATGTGGCGATGTCCAAACGGCGAATACGTCCGCACCACGCCCGACCGTTCCGGGTGATGCGACGCCTCCGTCGCTTTGTTGCCGCCCTCGGACGACCCCACCTTCACCTCGACCACCGTCTCCCGCACCAGGCCGCGCTTGTAGAGCGGCGCGAGCGCCAGAATCGTCACCGTGGCGTTGCAGCCCACGCCGCTGACGTACTTCGCATCCGCCATCTCCGCGCGGTGCAGTTCCGGCAGGCCGTAGACGAAGCGGCTAAGCCACTCTGGATGCGGGTGCGCGTGCTCGTACCAGCGTTCGTAGTCTGCCGGATTGCGCAGGCGGAAGTCGCCCGAAAGGTCCACGATGCGCTCCGCCATCCCCGCGAACTCGTCAATGCGCGCCCATGCCGTGCCGTGCGGCAGCCCCAGGAACAGGACATCGCATGGCTTCAAATCCGCCAACCGACTGAACTTGAGCTGCGTGCGCCCGCGCAGGTTCGGATGCACGAAATGCGCGAACTCCCCCGCATACGTCTCCGACGTGATCTGCGTTACCTCCACGTGCGGATGAAACAACAACAACCTCAACAATTCTCCTCCGGCATAGCCAGAAGCGCCAACGATTGCAGCTTTGATCATACTTACCCCCTCATTTTGTGAGAGAAGTATGGGATTTGTCCCTTACTCCTTACTCCTTACTCCCTACCTGCAAAACATACTCCACCATCTTCCCTGCAATATCCACGTCCACCACTTCGCTTGCGCCGTGGAATTCCGGGGCGTGATTCACCTCGTTGACGAGGATGCGCCCATCCTGCGTCTCGAACAGATCCACCGAGACCACGCCGCCGCCCACGGCCTTTGCGGCTTCGCGCGACCAGTGGACGATCTCGTCGGTCAGCGGGCAGACGACGGGTGCGCCGCCGCGCGCGGTATTCGTGATCCAGTGGTCGGATTGGCGGTAGATCGCGTAGATGACCTCATCCCCCACCACCATCGTGCGGATGTCGCGGCCTGGCTTTTCGATGTACTCCTGGATGTAGAC
>JAKPPK010000490.1 GCA_029547385.1 Candidatus Latescibacterota bacterium | reverse complement strand
TATCACAACGCTTACTGTTTCCGGCGGTCCTGCAATATTGAACGGTACAGGGACAGTACTTACTATTGCAGATGATCCTGACGGCGCGATCCAGACTAGCGGCACGGTTACGCTGAACGGAACGGCATTTACCAGCATTACTAATTCAGGCGATCTTACTATTTCAAACCCGGTGACTCTTTCAGGTAACTGGACCGATACCGGCACCTTCAATGCGGGCGGCAACGCAGTAACCTTTGACCCTCCTCCCGCCGGAACCTCGACCATATCCGGAAACACCACCTTTGCCAATCTTTCCTGCACGAACCAGGGCGGCGCCACATTGACCATAGACGGTACCATCACGGTAACCGGCACCCTCACCCTCACCGGAACGAACGCGGGAAGTTTACTCACCGTAAACGGCGGGGGATCCATCGCACTCCCGGGAGCGCAGTACACCGGCCACTATCTGTTCGTCGACACCGTACCCATCGCGTCAGGTACCTATACTGCCTATAACAGCACCTCGGCCGCTACCCCGAGCGGCTGGTATTTGCCGGAGAACGGTCCCGGATTCCCTGTATGGACCGGAGCAGTGAACGGCGACTGGCATGAGCCGGGGAACTGGGATACCGGTGCCGTACCGGTTGCAACCGATGAAGTAGAAATACGTGCGTCCGGCAACGACCCGACCCTTGGGGCTCCCGGCGCAACAGTGTTCTCCTGCACCATCACTTCAGGTACACTCACGCTTGCCGATTCTTTTGTAACAACCGGCAATTTGGTAATTGCGGGAGCTGGAGAGATCGACTGCGCCGGGCAAAGCCTTACCGTGGGCGGCGCTATTACCAACAACGGAACAGTCCGTCTGACCGGGGCCGAAACCCTGGGCATCCCCCTCCCGGCCAATGCCGCGACAAGCACCGTCATCTACGAGGGCGGCGGTACGCCAAACCCGATCTGGGGCGCCGCGTATGGAAACCTCACGGTGGATACCAGCACGACCCTCCTGCTCGGAACGACAGCAGTTACGGTTGCGGGAACGCTAGAGAACCTCGGGGTCATAGAGAAAAACGACACCGGATCAATAGATGTATCGGACAACAACAGCGGCATCTTCCGATATTCCACCGGCGGTGGAACGATTCCGGCGCTTTTGGGCTATAACGATCTTGAAATAACCGACGGCACCTGGTCGGCAACAGACGCGCTCACCGTGGGCGGTGCTCTCACCGTGAACGGAACGGCAAACGCCAGCTTTAACGCGGGCGCCGGCGGACAGGCAACCAGAACAGGAACGGCCAGCTTTACCACCAGCGGAACTATTTCCTTTGGAAACGACACATCCGATTCTTTCACCGTAACAGGTGGGGCGCTCGCCATTTCCGGCACGCCAGCGTTTGCTCTCGCGGGAACGCTTGACGCAACCGGCATCACACTCGGCAAGGATGCAGGCCTTGCGGCACCAACGGCCTTCGCCAGCACGGTAACGGTCAGCGCGAACTCGATTGTCACGACAAACGCCCATGCGCTCACGTTCAACGCGAATTTCAGCTGTACTACGAACAATCTGGAAACCGCAGGGACCGGCACGGTCACAATCGCCGACGGTGTAGCGCTGACCTCAACAAACGGAAACCTCACGTTTGGCGGAGCGGTTTCCCTCGCCGGAGCTGCATCATCAATCAGCACAACCGATGGCGCGATTACGTTCAGCGGCACCGTTACAAACGCCGGTTTCATTACGGGCGGAACAGCCCTTCTGTCCTTCGCAAACACCGTTACCAACAACAATACCATCACCGCGGGAAGCGGGGATATCAATTTTGGAAATACGGTCACAAACAGCGGTACCATCGCCGTCGGCGGTAATGCGATTACCGCGACCGGCGGCGCCGGGATAACTGGAGGTACCGTCACCATTTCCGACACTGGATCGATTGATGCCAGAGGAACCATCACAACACTCACTGTCTCGGATGCAGCCGATACCATAACGATAGACGGCGACACCGGATTTGTCATCACAAACCCGGTGCGGGGAAATCTCACGACGAGCGGCACGATAACATTGAACAGCACGGCGGCAACGCCGATAACATCCCTTTCCAACTCGGGATTAATAAACCTCAACGGCGACCTCAATATAACGGGGAATATTTCCACCTCGGGAAGTTTGACCGTTATCGACGGGCAGAGTCTTGTACAGGGCGCGGCGGCAACCTTTACCGTGTCCGCCGGCACCGTCTCCATCGGTAATGGTACCTGCACAATTGGAAACCTTGATGTAACCGGTGGCTCCTTTACCCAAACGGGAATAAATGCAGGAACCCAGAGCGCAACGTCGCTTGTCACGGGCGTAGCAGGAATTATCAGATGGGACTTCGGTTCAAACGGGGGCACCCTAACCTTGGCAGGAAATGTAACCCCTTCAGGCGGCGCCATCTCCTTTGGTCACAAAGACGTAACCTTTACCGCAAACGCGACAATAGCTGACGGGACCTTCTACTCGGTTACCGTCGCAAATCCAGCGACCGTGACCGGACAGGGCGTGTTTTACGATTTAACGATTGCAAACGGCGGAACGTTCGTAGCAAATGGCAACGTCAGAATCATGTGGCATCTCGATATCAATGGTGGAGGGATCTATACCAACGGGGGACAAACCCTCACCTTCGGCGGCGCAGGGAGTGTTGACGGCGGAACAATTACAGATTCAAACGCCGCGGGATCAAAGCAAAACCTCGGCGCGGTAATCATAGACGCAGCCGGCCAGACTAAAAATGCCGGCGGCGGAGGGATTCTCATGACAAGCATGGCGGTAACCGCCGGCACCTTTGCCGCCGGAGCAAATACCGTCGACATAACAGGGAACCTTTCCGGCACCGGGACCTTCACCGGCGGGACCGCTGCAATTGATATTGACGGCGATGTAACCGTTGCGAACTTCACCGCATCAAGTGGAAACACTTATCTCTCCGGCGCGACAGTCACCTTTACAACCTTTGATGATAACAGCGGAAATCTCTATCTTGACGGCGCCGGTAATCAGGCTTTTACTACCAATAATCAGGCCCTTAACAATCTCTACGTGAGCACGGGTACTTCTGCAGTTACGGTAACCGGCGTGCTTACCGTTGACGGCCTTCTCGACGTCGACGCCAACCAGACTCTTACTCTTTCGAACATAATGACTGTCGCCGGCAACACGACCAACGACGGCACGATCACCGGTGGCGCCGGCACCGTTACGTT
>JAKPPK010000484.1 GCA_029547385.1 Candidatus Latescibacterota bacterium | reverse complement strand
TCGTGATCCGGCGCAGCACGAACGGCGGATTCACCTGGACTACGCCGGTTGACGACACCACCGGCCTGTTGTTCCGGGGGGGCATCGGCGATAATCCGCCGGGCTACCATTGCGCGCCGGTTCCGGTTCTGAAGGCGCAGGACCGCATCTGGCGAGCGTTTGAGGACAACGACGGTACGGAAGTGTTCGCCCGCGGCTTCAAGGCGCTGGTGATTTCCGCTGACGAGAACGCGGACCTGCTCCATGCATCAAGCTGGCGCATGACGAACAAGCTGTTGTTCGACCAGGCGCACTGCCCCGCCGGGTGGGGAGCAGTGGAAGGCGGCAGCATGGGCTGGCTCGAGGGGAACGCGGTCGAAGGGCCGGATGGGCAGATATGGGACGTCCTGCGCGTCAACTCCTACCCGGTTCTGAACAAGGGCGCGATGGTGAAGGTGCTGGACGAAGGGCGTCGCATGGAGTTCGACCCGGCCACCGGGTTCATTGATCTGCCCGGTGGCGCATCGAAATTCACGATCCGGCGCGACCCGCAAACCGGCATCTACTGGATGCTCTCCAACGACATGGAGGACGGCGCGCGGCCGGTGCGCCGTAACCGGCTCTCGCTCTTCAGCTCCGCCGATCTGCGCACATGGACAAAGCGCGCCACATTGCTGGAATACTACGGCGATGACCCCGCACAGGCGCCAAACACCACCGGGTTCCAGTACGTGGACTGGCAATTCGACGGCGATGACATTATGTACCTCGTCCGCACGGCGTACGATGGCGCACACAATTTCCACGACTCGAACCGTATCACGTTCGGGAAGGTCGAAGGCTTTCGGGCGCTGGCAAGGTAAGAATTTCGTTACACTGCTGGCTCTTCGTGATGGAAGGCCCAGCAGCGGCCTGCACTTCAGTTCGAGGGAATGCGAACATGGCGGAGATGAAGGTTACGGTGGGCGGGCTGAAAGGCAAGATGCAACTCACCGCGAAGGGCCATACCGACCACGAACTCAAGATTGACTACTTCCCGCCTATGGGGGAGGACACGGGCTTCACTCCGCTGGAGCTGGTGCTGGCCGGCCTTGCGGGCTGCAGTGCGCACACGGTCATGTTTCTTCTCGGCAGAGCGGGGAAGAAGGTGGACGACATCCGTGTCGAGGCCGTCGGCCAGCGCCGCGAGGAGCACCCCACCATGATCACCCACGTGGAGCTGCGCTTCGCGATCAAGGGGGAAGGGTTGGAAAAGGCCGTCGTGGAACGGGTGATTCAGGCGGCGGAAGAGAAGTTCTGCCCCGTCTGGGCGATGCTGAAAACCACGGTGAAGGTTACGTGGACGTGCGAGGTGGGGTAGGCGGGGGCACTGGGGAGCTGCGCGACGGCGCGAAGAAGCGTCGCGCCCGCGGAACGGACGACGCGAAGAGTGACAGACCTTCGCCCACGTACCACGGGCATCCTGCCCGTGCCACATCCTCGGGGGCAAAAGGCGATTTTGTGCCGCCGAAATTCCGCACAGGTTCGCGCATGCACGGGCTGCAGCGCAGCCACGCTATTCGAACAAGGCAACGATGAACTTCCAATCATGTCCTGACACCGCCGTCCGCCTGCTTGAGCGCTGGGCCAGGTGGGCAGAGACGCAGATGGCGGCTCTCCCCGGCGCGCCAGATTTGCGCATCTACGGGTCCGGCTACCTCCACTGGGGCGTGCAGTCGAACTGGAACTTCACGGCGGCAATGGCTACATTGACAACGCATTCGCGGGGAACGGTTGGCGAAAACGCGCGTGAGATGGCGCTCTCTTCCCTGCGCGCTGCATTGGCGACGCACGTGACGGGCGACCTGACCTGCCCCGACGGCCGGCAGTGGGGCCACTCCTGGATCAGCATGCTTGGTATCGAGCGGTCGATGCAGGGCGTCGCGCTGCTCATTCCGGAACTCCTGGAGGCAGACAAGGCAGCGCTCCGCCGAGTACTCGTGAGTGAGGCGGACTGGCTGCTCAACGAGGCCAGGCGGGGCGAGCATGGCGGCGTGTGCGCCGGGAAGTGGGCTTCCAGCCGGATGAACGTGCCCGAGTCGAACATCTGGTCGGGTGCGTTTCTGTGGCGCGCGGCGCAGATGTATCCCGATGAGCCGGCGGCGGAGGCATGGAAAGGGCGCGCGCACGAGTACTTCATCAACGGCGTTTCGGTGGAGGAGGATGCGGAGGACAACACCCTCGTTGCCGGGCAGCCGGTGCGCGAGCGGCATGTGGGCGCGAATTTCTTCCCGCACTACGCACTCGACCATCACGGATACCTGAACGTCGGCTACATGGCGATCTGCACCAGCAACGCGGCCATCCTCCATTTCGATGCAAAGCGCGCGGGATCGGAGCGGCCGCAGTCGCTGGATCACCATCAGGGCGAGCTGTGGAGCGTGCTGCGCCGCATGGTGTTTGCCGACGGGCGGCTTGCGCGGATCGGTGGCGATTCACGGGTGCGGTACGCCTATTGCCAGGAGTATTTGCTCCCGAGCCTCCTCTACGCCGCCGACCGGTTCGACGACGCACACGCACTGGAGCTCGCAGAGCGGCGGGTCGAATGGATCGCCCGGGAAGCCGACGCGAACGCGGACGGTTCGTTCTACGGCAGCCGGCTGGCGCACCTGCGCTATACGAATCCCCACTACTACTGCCGGCTGGAATCGGACCGGGCGGTGGCGCTGGCGATGCTGATCAACTACCTGCCGCAGGTGGAAGTGCCTTCTGCAAAGCCGACCACCAGATTCGAGGATTCTGTCACGGGCAACTGGGTAGAACACGAACACGGGGCAGTTCTCACGCGCTCGGCGACACGGTTCGCCTCGTTCTCATGGCGATCGCACGGGCTCGGGCAGGCGCTCTGCGTGCCGCCGCAGGAGAGCAGTCTGGCGGAATGGTCGCGCAACCTGTGCCCCGTTGTGCGGTTTCTGGGCGATGATGACGTCGAGGGGGGCCGGCACAGGCGGCTCCTCCGGAACAGCATCACCACGACCCCCGGCGGGTTTGTGACGTGCGGGTCGATCATGGAAGGGGTAGATGTGCCGGTGGACGAGGGCGGCGCGTGTACCAACCAGGCGGTTAGTCACCTCGCATTCGCCGCGCTGCCGGATGGACACACCTGCGTGGTGATCCAGTATGTGGTTGCCACGCCGGACAGGCTCGGGTACCTGACGGAGCTCAAGGGGCTGCACCTCAACGTGCCGAACGACCTGTTCAACGAGTACCGACGGACCATCACGAGCGAAACCGGCACACTGGAGCTCTCGGCGCCCGCGACGCGCGACGAAGTGGTTCCAGTTGTCGGACAGTGGCTGAACGTGGACGGGGTGCTTGGCGTGGTGCGGGTTTATGGCGGGGATGGGCTGTGGCTGAGCCGCTCGGAGGCGCCCCGCGGCGGGAGATACAGGAGCCTCCGCGTAGAGGAGATCTGCACCTCGGTGCGGACGGGGGTCTGGCGTCCGGCGCCCGGTGGGGTGCTCGTAGACACGGCGTGCGCGATCCTTTCGAACGTGGATGCGGCCGGCACGCCGGCGTTTGAATACGAGGCGCTCGCGTTCGGGGAGCCACTCGTGCGTGGAGTCCGCGTGAAGGGGTTGGACGGGCAGGGGTACGTGGTTGTCGCGAATTTCGGGGACAGCGACGTGACAGTGGAGGTGTCCGGCACCCGCATGGGCGTCGGCGCGGGGAGTGCGACCATGCAAGCGATCGAGTAACTCTCGCAGTTTGCGGGCAATCTCTGGATTCCCGCCTTCGCGGGAATGACGGTAGAGAGGGCAGCCGTCTTCCTCCTGCCGTGTTGCCGCGCAGCGTCTCCCGCCGGTAATTTCCTTTCATCACACTCTCGCTCTCACTCCGGGGAAACACGAACATGACCACACGCGAACGCTTCCACGCGACGATGAACTTCCAGCCGTTCGACCGTCTCCCCATCCTCGAATGGGCGGGATGGTGGGACCAGACCATCGCGCGGTGGCATACCGAGGGGCTGCCCGCCGACCTGACGGACCGGTACGATATCTGCCGGCATTTCGGACTCGATATCTACAAACAGGACTGGTTCGGCATCACCAAACCGGGGTTCCCCTCGCCGAAATCTCACGGGGCCGGGGTGATCGAGACCGAGGCCGACTACGATCGCGTGCGGGAGTTCCTGTATCCCGATAACCCGGTGGATCCACGGCGCTGGGAAGCTCTGGCGGCGGAGCAGGCAACCGGGGAGGTGGTTCTCTGGTTCAGCCTGAACGGCTTCTTCTGGTTTCCGCGGACGCTGCTCGGCATCCAGCGTCACCTGCTGGCGTTCTACGACCAGAAGGAGCTGATGCACCGCATCAACAGCGATCTGCTGGAATGGAACCTGAAGGTGATTGATCAGCTCTGCGCGGTTTGCACGCCCGACTGGATGACCTTCGCGGAGGACATGAGCTACAACTACGGCTCCATGCTCTCCAAGCAGGCGTTCGATGAGTTCATGCTGCCGTACTACCGGCAAATCGTGCCGAAGCTGAAGGAACGCGGAATCATCACCATCATTGACTCGGATGGCGACATCACGGTGCCGGCGCACTGGTTCGAGGAGGCGGGGCTGGAGGGCATTCTGCCGCTGGAACGGCAGGCCGGCGTGGATATCGCGAAGCTGAGGCGCGAGCATCCCCGCATGCGGTTCATCGGGCATTTCGACAAAATGACGCAGGACAAGGGCGAAGACGTGATGCGCGCGGAGTTCGAGCGGCTCATCCCGACCGCCGCGAAAGGGGGCTTCCTCCCCAGTTGCGACCACCAGACGCCGCCCGGCGTGTCATACGAAGACTACAAGGTCTACATCAGGTTGTTTCAGGAGTACGGGGAGAAGGCGGGGAAGATGTCGCGGGGGCTGGCGGGGTAGGCGAGAGGTTATCAACACGTTCCGTGCGCCAGCAGGGCAACCTTGCGGCCTTCGTGGAACAGGCGGTTGTACTCCCGACATGCGTCCGGGGTCGGCAGCACGCGCACGTCGGGAATCCCCTTCGCGACGATCTTCTCGCGCACCTTCGCCGGGCACTCAAGCAGGCCGTGCACGCCGTTTCCGATGATCAGCACCTCGATGCCGTGCTTGAACACACCGGTAATCATGTCGGGCGTAAGCAGGTGTCCCTTCCGCTCCTCCCACTCGCTTACCTCGGTGCCGACGACGCGGACATCCTTCCCCGCGCCTTTTCCCTTTCGGTGCTGTTTCCCCACGATGGTGAACTCGCCCCAGTCGAATGCCTCAATGGGACCCCGGCTGTCCTGAAACATCGTTGCCCCCTCCGTTCCCGCGCGGCTTCCGTTTCTTCCCGCTTCCCGCGCGTGCGGTTGCGCTGCCGCCCAGGGCCGCGCTTACCCCGAGGAAGTAACCGAAGTCGTACCATCCGCCGGCGTTGGGATAGGCGTAGATCCGGATATCCGTGAAGATGCTCGCGATAAGGCTGAAAAAGATCACAAGGCCGTCGAACAACCCGCGCCAGAACCCCGGAGGATCGGCGACAGGGAGGGAGGATTGCGTGGCGCAGGAGGCCATCAGGGTTGCGAGACCCGCCACTGCAAGCCACGCGGTGCAGCGTTTCATTCCGGCTTCTCTCCTCCCGTGGAAGGGAATGCGTGGCGGCCCGACGGGCACGGAGCGTGCCCGAAAATGTTCAGGTTGTCTTTTTCTCGCAGCACGCGAGCATTTTGTTGTAGACCCACGCGAATATGGCGCCGCAGATGAGTCCGTCGACGAGCCCCCAGATGAGCCCGATAATGCTGCCAAGGGGGGTAACGGCATAGCCCCGGTAGATTTTGCCGAGGAATGTGATGCTCTCGGATGAGCCGTCAAACGCGATGATCCACCAGGTGAGGATGAAAATGGCAAGGCCCCACAGGATGCCGCTTGTAAGCGCGAGCGCTTTGACATCGAGCTTCATGCGTTGCTCCTCCTTTCACCTCAACTCCACCGGCGGGCACGCTCCGTACGCGGCAAATTTACTGAGGAACGAGGAGGGAGGCAAGGGGAACAAGAAAAGAGCGTGAACTAGGGGGCTTTCACAGGCTCGAGATCGCGGAAATGCATCCACCAGACCATGTCGAGCGCCTCGATGCGCGTCAGCCCAGGATCCACTGCGCTCAGTGCTTGCCACGTTCCGGCATTTTCCGGCGCGTTCAGGTCCGCGACAAGGGCGTCAAGCGCGTGGCGCACTTTGGTCGCGTCCTTGACGGTGTCCCCAACGGTGCGCCGTTCTGGCCATCGATGGTCGAGATACGATTCGAATATCGCTCGGTTGTCGAGAACGGGAATCAGGTGCGGGCGTTTCTTGTGCAGGACCTTCGTCGCCAACGAGGTCGCGAAGCCGGGCCATTTGACGATCTCTGAGATCAGTTCGATGATCCGCTCGCGTTCGTCAGGCGTTGTCTCGTGCAACGCCTTTTCCGGCAACTTCGACAAGTCAACCTCGTAGGCGTGTGCAACGAGGGAGGCGAAGGCACGCCAGCCTGCGTTGGAATTGAATGCAAGGGTTACGGCAAGGTCCTCGGGTACCAGCCTGTCCCACGGTGTTATCGGTTGGTATGCCAGATAAGCGTAGCCAGCATTCTCACGAAAACAACGCAATTTGGCCGCGCAACCGTTGATTTTTCGGGCGAAAGGGGATAGGGTCAACGAATCGTTCATTTTCTTGGCATTCCCGCTTCACTTTCTGAAAACTGCCTCGGCCAAGCACGGCCTTCGCACGCTTCCGCTTGACGATAGCCAAATACCGTTGCGGCGTCAAACGCGCCGCTCCCGTTCGCTCCGCCCCGCGACGCGCGCCTCTGTGGATTCCCGCCTTCGCGGGAATGACGGCTTCGGGGAGCGGGTCCGCGTTTGGTGCCGGGGCAAGCACGCGGAATGACGGAACCCTGGTGCGGGTCTCCAAGGGGGGGGCTGCGGACGCCGGGGGTGTGCGCAGCGTTGTCGCGCCGGGGCCTCGCAGATCAGAGGAGCTGACAACCCGGCGGTCTGGCTGGCTCCCGAATTTCCCTCTATATTCCCTTTTCCCCGTTCTGTTCCGTTGCCGAAAGGGTGCGCGATCATGGACAACTACCAGTTCTGCGTCCAGTGGGTTCTCGACAAGGGACGCACGGACCCGATCCGGGTTCTCGACTACGGATGCGGCGCCGGGGAGATCGTGAAGCTGCTCCGCGCACGAGACATCGAGGCCTTCGGGTGCGACGTGTACTACGACGCCGCGAATTATTCGAACACGATGGATCCGGCGCTGTTCGGCACCTTGTTGAGGAAGATGGAAGATGGGAGGATACCTTTTGCCGATTCGGCGTTTGACTTCGTCATCAACAATCAGGTGATGGAGCACGTGGAGAATCTGGACGCCGTCCTTGCAGAAATATCTCGTGTGCTGAAACCGGGCGGGTTTGTGCTCAGCCTGTTCCCTGACAAACGCGTCTGGCGCGAGGGGCATTCCGGTATCCCGTTTTTCCACTGGTTTCCGAAAGGCAGTCGTTTCCGGGTGTACTACGCATTGGTCCTGCGAACGCTTGGCCTCGGCTACTTCAAAGAGGGAAAACCGCGCAAAAAATGGAGCGAGGACTACTGCATCTGGCTTGACAAATGGACATATTACCGGAGCCGGAAGGAGATCCGCGAGACGTTCGCGAAACATCTCGCGGAATTGAACCACATCGAGGTGTACTGGTTGCACAAGCGGCTGGGGGCACGGAGGGTAATCGCGGCATGGCTGCCTGCCGTAATTCAGCGCTACGTCGTCTGGAAGCTTGCAGGGCTCGTGCTGGAAGCGCGGAAGGCATTCTGAACCTGCTGCCAACGAAGAAGGGGAGCGCGGCGAACCGTGCTCCCCTTGGTCATTTCTTGTCGCAGGTGGCTATCGAACTGCCGCCTTGATCCACCTGTTGAGGAAGTCCACCGCGGCGGCCTTGTTTTCCAGACGCAACGGTGGGCGTGGTACCTGCTCCTTTATTTCGATCACGCTTCCCCTTCCGATCCAGGAATCGAGCGTACGCGGCGTGGTGCGGATCGCTTCCGCGGGCAACTCGGTCATGATCAGCAGGGGGCGGTCGCCGTATTCGGCCATGATGGCCGGGGTGGTGAGCCGGCTGGATTCCGGAGGAGAGAACAGCGCGACCGCGGCGACTGTCGGGTCGGCCACAGCTTCATGCAGTCCGCAGTACCCGGCTATACCTGCTCCCAGAACCACCACCTTCGCGCCGGGGGCTTTTGACCGCACGAACGCCACGGCGGCTTTGACGTCTTTCATGTAATACGCAAGCGCGTGCAGGGTGTCGTTTCCGACCCAGACAGGGGACGCACCAACGGGCATCTGGCTATCGCCCTGATCCCGCAGGTCCACGGTAAGCACCGACCAGCCCGATGCAGCAAACTGCTGCGCCGTGCTGGCCCATGTTCCGCGAGAGTGTGTCAACGCGGGCAGGCAGACGATGCTTGCGCGCGAGTTCGGAACACCGAACCACGTTCCCACGAGTGTCACACTATCCTCGGTAATTATCTCCACCGTCTGCGCTTCGACAGTGACGGGCACGCATTCCTTTTCCTCACCGCCACAACCCACAAAAAAAACTGTCGCTACGACCGCGGCGCACAGAACGATTTTCCGTACCATCGCATCCACCTCCCCGCGTGAACCGCCGTTGCATACCCTGTCCCAAGGCTTCTGCAAGGACGCTAGTAACATAGGGTTTGAATTGCGAAAAACCAAACCTTGGTACACAAAACCCGTCGCGAACTCTCCTACGAAGTGGCCGGATTCGGTTTGTCCGGGTTCACAAGGAGGTCGCGCATCGCCTTTTTCAGGTCATCCGGTGCGAATTTGCCCTGCCGGGTGAGCTCCGTCAGCGCCGAGAGCGTGATATGTTCCGCGTTGACCTCAAAGAAACGTCTCAACGCGCGCCGGCCGTCGCTCCTGCCGAATCCGTCGGTGCCCAGGCAGACCGGCGGCGTGGGGAACCAGCGATCGATCGAGGCAGGCAGCGCTTTCACGTAATCCGAAGCCATCACGAACGCGCCTGTTTCCTGTTTCAGCACCGACGAAACGTAGGGTTCCTTCGGCGGGTCGAACGGATGAAGGATGTTCCACCGCTCCGCACCCAGGCCGTCGCGGTAGAGCTCCTTGTAGCTCGTGATGCTCCACACATCGGTAGGCACGTTGTACACGTCCTCCAGCAGGTGCTGGGCTTTCAGAGCTTCGTTCAGAATCGTCCCCGAACCGAACAGATTCGCCTTGGCTTCTGAGGCCGGCAGCGACGCCGGGCGGAACTTGTACATGCCTTTCAGAATCGCAGCGGGATCCACATGCGCAGGCATGGCAGGCATCGGGTAGTTCTCGTTTTCCACCGTCACGTAGTAGAACACCGACTCCTGCTCGTGATACATGCGGCGCATACCGTCGCGGATGATGACGGCGAGTTCAAACGCGAATGCCGGGTCGTACGCGATGAGATTGGGCACGGGATACGCGAGGAGATGGCTGTTGCCGTCCTGATGCTGGAGACCTTCGCCTGCCAGTGTTGTTCGACCTGCGGTTCCTCCGATCAAGAAGCCGCGGGCGCGGATGTCTCCCGCCGCCCAGACGAGGTCCCCCACGCGTTGCAGGCCGAACATGGAGTAGAAAATGAAGAACGGGATGGTGTTCACGCCGTGCGTGGCGTACGCAGTGCCTGCCGCGATGAACGAGGCCATCGAACCCGCCTCCGTGATTCCCTCCTCGAGAATCTGTCCGTCCCTGGCTTCTTTGTAGTAAAGCAGGTTGTCCCTGTCCACCGGATCGTACAACTGCCCCACGTGGGAGTAGATGCCTGACTGGCGGAACAGCGCTTCCATTCCGAAGGTGCGCGCTTCGTCGGGTACAATCGGCACGATGAGTCGGCCCCATTCCGGGTCGCGAAGGAGCTTTGTCAGCAGCCGTACGAACACCATCGTTGTCGAGACACCTCGATCTTCGGTGCCTTTGGCAAACTCAGCGAAAAGGTCCTCGTCTGGTGGCGGAAGCGGGGCATTCCGTGGCTTGCGTGAGGGCGCGAATCCCCCGAGAGCTCTGCGGCGCTCGAGCATGTATTCGATCTCCCGGCTGCCGTCCGGGGGCCGGTAGAATGGCGCGGTCGCCAGGTCCTCGTCCGAAATCGGAATTCCGAAACGGCTGCGGAACTCAGACAGCTCCTTTTCGTTCATCTTTTTCTGCTGGTGCGCTACGTTTTTCCCTTCACCGGCTTCGCCGAGGCCGTACCCCTTGATCGTACGGGCCAGAACAACCGTCGGGTGGCCTTTGTGCTCGACCGCAGCCTTGAATGCCGCATAGACCTTCTCAGGATCATGGCCCCCGAGGCGCATCTTCTGCAGGTGCTCGTCGGAGTAGTTCTCCACCATCTTCAGGAGGCGGGGATCCGCGCCGAAAAAGTGCTTGCGGATGTACGCGCCACCTTCGACGCTGTATTTCTGGTACTCGCCGTCCACCACCTCGCCCATGCGGCGAACGAGAATTCCGTCGCGATCCGCCGCGATGAGTTCGTCCCACTCGCTGCCCCAGACCACTTTGATTACGTTCCACCCGGCACCCCGGAAGGCGGCTTCCAGTTCCTCGATAATGTGGCCGTTTCCGCGCACGGGGCCGTCAAGCCGCTGGAGGTTGCAGTTGATCACCCAGATGAGATTGTCGAGTTTTTCCCGCGCCGCGAGCGTGATGGCACCGAGTGATTCCGGTTCATCCGTTTCACCGTCTCCCAGAAATGCCCACACCTTGCCGCCTGTGTCCTTTTTCAGGCCACGGTCTTCCAGATAGCGGTTGAATCGCGCCTGATAGATAGACATGATGGGGCCGAGACCCATTGACACGGTGGGGAATTCCCAGAACTCAGGCATCAGCCACGGGTGGGGATACGAAGACAGACCGCCGCCCGGGCGTAACTCCTGACGGAAGCTTTCCAGGTCCTCTTCGGTCAACCGTCCCTCGAGAAAGGCGCGCGCGTAGATACCGGGCGAGGCGTGCCCCTGGAAGTAGATCTGATCGCCGTCGTAGCCGTTACCCCGTCCCCGGAAGAAGTGGTTGAACCCGACCTCGTACAGCGTGGCCGCGGATGCGTACGTGGAGATGTGGCCGCCGATGCTGCTGCTCGCGCGGTTTGCCCGAACCACCATCGCCATGGCGTTCCAGCGCACCAGGCTCTTGATCCTGCGCTCAATTTCCCGGCTTCCCGGGTACGGCGGCTGCTTTTCCGGCGGAATCGTGTTGATGTGCGGTGTGGACGCGGAAAATGGCACGTCGACGCCTGCGACGCGAGCCTCATTCTGCAGCATCTGAAGCAGGCCTTCAACGCGTTCAGGTCCTCCGCTGCGCAATACGTAATACAGAGAATCCAGCCATTCCCTTTTCTCCGCGAGGTTCATCCCAGCGGGTTCTCCGGACCGGGTCGTTTCACTCATCGTTGGCGTTCCTCAGAGGGGAAAAAGCGTCAAATCCTTCTGCGAAGGGCCGGCAAGATAGAAGCGTCGAACTAATGTACGCCCCTCGCCACACGAAGGCAAAATCGATATGAGAACGCTTTTTCGCAGATTGAACGTTCCCATTGAAGCCATCGCGGTGTACTTTTGTCTCATGGGTCGCGCATTCTGGAACCGGCGATGGCCTGCCGCGTTCCCTGCAGGACGCGGCTTCGGCACGGTTGATCTCCCCGGAGCGAACTTTGTTAACACTGAACCGGCTGGTCTTCTTCCTCACGTTCGTTTCCGCGTCGGTCTCCTCGGGAGCCACGCGGTACGCAGGGGACTTCCTTGCCGTGGGGGTCAGCCCGCGCGCTACCGGAATGGGCTCCGCGGTGACGGCGATAGTGGGCGGCCCGGAGGCGTCGTACTGGAATCCGGCGGGCCTCGCGGCGGGGATTACCGGCGCACCCGTCTCCGTCGCGATGGAACACGCGGAACGGTTCGGCGGGGTTGTGAAGCACGACGCCGTGAGTGCTGCAATTCCGCTTTCGCGAAGCGTTCTCGGGGTGTTTCTTTTCCGGGGCGCGGTGGATGGAATCATCTTCGCCGACTCCACCACGCTGGTAGACCCAAGCCTGCCGTTGAGCGAATCCAATATGCCGGATCCGTCGAAAACGCGGACGTTCTCCAACGCCGACTACGTGATCCACGTGGCAACCGGGCACACGGTGCTCCGCACGCTCAGGGTGGGAGCGGGAGTGAAACTGATCCGCCGGACGATCGGGGGAACGGCCGCGTTCGGGTACGGCGTAGACCTCGGTGCTCAGTGGGAGCCGCGCCCGCAGATCGCGGTGGGAATACTTGTGCGAGACGCCACGACCACGCGCGTAAACTGGGATAACAGCCGCACCGATGTTGTCTACCCCACGGTGCATACCGGCGCGGCATTCGGTTTCCCGTTCCCTCGTTTTGGTGGGCGGCTGGTGGTCGCCGGAAACTCAACCGTCGGATCGGAATCGGGGGGGTACGGAGGGTTCGCTCCCTGGCGCGTGCTGAATGCCCGGAACGTGGCGAACCTCGGAGCCGAATACGAGTGGCGGGAGACGATTGCGCTGCGGCTTGGAAGCCAGAACGTGCGCGGGATGCTGGGACCCGGCTCGGCGGAAGTAACCGCCGGTATGGGATTGCGCGGTCACCTCCCCTGGTTCTCCGGTGTCCGGCGCGTGGGAGTCGATCTGGCGTGGATCCGCCACACCCTCCGCGATTCGTTCCGTCTCGGCGCAACAGTGGAATGGTAGCGAACAGGAAAGGGATCACATTCGTGAAACACGTCGTTTCGCTCGTATCAACAGCGGGGTTGTGTGGCGTTGTGGCGTGCAGCTCGATTTCGTCACCCACGGTGTATGTGCGCGACCCATCGTACGATTTCCGCGGAAAAACCGTAGGGGTGTGCGTGATTCTCGACCCGGTGGAGCAGGAGGCCCTCAGCGACCAGCGGGTGGTCAACCGGGCAACCTCGTCGGGGCAGACCGAAGGGTATGCGAGCGAAATGACGGAACAGCCCCTGGAGGAAGACACCGGGCTTCTGACGCCGCCGAAGACGGTCACGAGCCTGCAGACGAAGTTGAAACACTGGCGGTACTACGACGAAGATTTCACCCTGGCGATGGTTGATGAGGTCAGCGCTGAACTTAAAAAACGAGGGTTCAAGGTTCGGGTAATTCCGGTCCCCGAGGGTCAGGTTGAACTCGTTGAACTCGCCCAACGCGCGCAGTCCGATACGTGCCAGATACTTGCAGTGGTAACGGTTACTGTCGCGCGGAGCTGGAATATCAGGCATCAGCAGACACTGAGAAGCACGCAGGATCTCAGCTCTTCGATGAGGTGGGTTTCTTACACCGGTGGACTTGTTCTCTGCAACATTGCCATGTTCGACATCGCCACGAACAAAGTCGTGTGGCAGCATTCTCAGCGAGTTGTGCCGCTCTCCCGCACAGTTCCGGTAATCGCCGAGCTTTACGACAACGAAGTGGCTTCCACGCGCTTCAGCTCGCGGCCCGGTCTGTATCAGGGGTGGATGTACCGCCAGGCGATGCCGCGAGCCGTCAGGCTGATGTTCGAAACAGCGGAATCCGGCTTCATTCCGTTGCCGCGTGGTTCCGAATCGGTCATTGCAGACACCGCCCCGGCTCCATTCGCCTCCGGCTGCCGGGTGTTCGTCAGGCCTGATTCCTCCAGCCGCCTGTGGTTCCCGGCGACCGTAATTCGCGACTCGGCCGGCGTGGTTTCCGTGCAATGGGCAGACGGGATATGGGAGGCGTACGGCCGACGAGTCGAATACCCGCGGTCAGACGTGCGCCCACGGGATGAGTTCCCGGAGATCGTCTGGGTGCGAACGCGCGACAGACTGGAATTCACCCCGTACCGGTTCGTCCGCGTGGACGTGCGCGGACTCGTGCACGTCACCCGGGCGGGCGATATGTCGCCCAGCACCTTCCTGCCGGGCCGGATCGGCGTCGTGCTGGAGTAAGAGCACCGTCCCCCAAAAAAGGGAAAGGCTGCGCGAGAGCACCGCGCAGCCTTGTTTCTGTCTGAACGCGTGTCGAAGCGATCAGTCCTTCTCTTCAGCTTCCTTCTGCTTCTGGAATTCTTCCTGGATTTTCACCATGATATCCGGCGGAACTTCCTCGTAGTGATCGAACTCACGGGTGTGAAGTCCGCGTCCGCCGGTCATGGACCGCAGGTCGGTGCTGTAGCGGAAAAGATTCGCGAGAGGAACCAGCGCCCGAATGACCTGGAAGGGCCCCTTCGCATCCATCCCGAGAATCTTCCCGCGCCTGCCAGAAAGATCGCCCATCACATCGCCCATGAACTCCTCGGGGACAGTCACCTCAATTTTGTAGATGGGTTCAAGGAGAACCGGACCCGCTTCCCGCATGGCGTTCTTGAATGCGTTCAGGGCGGCAAGTTTGAAGGCGATTTCGGAACTATCCACCGGATGGTAGGAACCGAAAAACACCGTTGACCTCACGTCCACGACCTTGCACCCCGCGATGATCCCCGATTCCATCGCCTCTAGGACGCCCTTTTCCACTGCAGGGATGAACTTTCCGGGAATGACTCCACCGACGATGGCGTCCACGAACTCGTATCCCGCGCCTCGTTCCAGCGGTTCTATCCGAAGATGAACGTCTCCGAACTGCCCGCGCCCACCGGTCTGCTTCTTGTGACGGTACTGCGCTTCGGCCTTTTTACGAATGGTTTCGCGGTACGCAATTTTCGGTTTCTCGAGGTCTACGACGACTCCGAAGCGCTCTGCGAGGCGCTTCACCATCACATCGAGGTGAAGCTCGCCCTGTCCGTAGATGAGGGTCTGGTTCAACTCACCATCGACCTCGTGGTAGAAGGTCGGGTCTTCTGCGTGGAGCCGGTGCAAACCGTTTGCCACCTTGTCTTCATCGCCCTTCGTGCGGGGAACAACGGCGAAACTGATGTTCGGTTTGGGCCATTCCACTCCCGGAAGAAGCACCTGGCGGCTCTTGTCGCACAGCGTGTCCCCGGTATGCGTGGTCCGCAGCTTCACAAGCGCGCCAATGTCTCCCGCGTTGATGCGGCCGGCGTCCGTCCGGTCCTTCCCCAGCATGAAGAAGCTCTGGCCGATTCGCTCCGAAGCGTTCTGCGATACGTTCGCCACCTCGATATTCTGCGTGATCTTGCCGCCGTAAACCCGCACGAAGGAAAGCTCCCCCACGTGTGCTTCGGACACGGTTTTGAAGGTGTACGCGCACAGAGGATCGGCCTCTGAGCATTGGATCTGCACTTTGCCGTCCGAGCCTGCCACCGTGGCTTCCACAGGCCCCATATCTGCGGGCGAGGGAAGATATTCGGCAATCCATTCGAGGATTCGGTCGGTGCCAACGTTGTGATGCGCATCGGACGCAAGCACGGGATACACCATGCGGTTCTTGATCGCCGCTTTCAATCCGGCGATGAAGCCATCTTCCTCCAGCTCGCCTGCTTCGAGGTATGTCTCGAGGAGCGCTTCGTCCGATTCCGCCACCGCTTCCATGAGCGCTTCCCGCATTTGTTGCGCCCGGGAAGCAAGTTCGCCGGAAAGCTCGCTGATTTTCGCCACACCCTTGCCACCGGGTTCGTACGTATACAGCTTCCCGGTCACCACATCCACAATCTGGTTGAAATGCTCGCCCTGGTTGACGGGGAACTGGCACACAACAACGCTGCTGCCGAATCGGTCCTTCGCC
>JAKPPK010000482.1 GCA_029547385.1 Candidatus Latescibacterota bacterium | reverse complement strand
GGGCCGAAGAATTTGCAGACCAGGCGTACCAGGCGGCGCCCGAAATCCCGGACCTTCTGGATCTGCGTACTCAAATTCGCTCGGCGCGTTCCGGTGTGTCGGAATGACGTCCGGGGCTCTTCACTCCACCTGGCGCATCCTTGCTCAGAAATAACCGAATCGGGAGGTTCCTCGCCCCTGATACCGTCTCCTCACTGTGTTCTTACAGAACTATTTATGGGGCTTCTTTTCCGAAAACGGTACGTGCAGAAAACTTCTTCCCCCACCAGTTTCGACGTTCTCAGCTGCGGCTCGCCTCGCCAGTGTTTCGCCGCGAGGTTCCCGTCCGCAATGGTCGGAGCGTCAGTGCCACCGAACACAAAAGGTGAAACGGTTACGCACACTTCGTCAACGCAGCCGAGGGAGAGCAGCTCCGCGTTCAGATGGCCCCCGCCAAGAAGCAGTACTCGCTTCAGTCCTCGTGTTTTGAATTCCGCGAGAACGGCATTCCAGTCAACCGCGGACGCCCCTCTGGCGATAACCTCCGCGAGACCACAAAACTGCACCGTTGCGCGGTCCTTTTCGGATTCGGTGGTGATGATGACTCGGGGAACGTCCTGCCTGGCGAAAAACGGCATTTCTAGCGGCAAGTCGAGGGAGGATGTGACTACCGCAGTAACGGGTTGCGGGGGCTTTCTGCGGCGCTGTCG
The DNA here is from genome assembly GCA_029547385.1 of Candidatus Latescibacterota bacterium. Classification (GTDB taxonomy): domain Bacteria; phylum Latescibacterota; class MWCZ01; order MWCZ01; family MWCZ01; genus MWCZ01. Next base: position 3,017 of record JAKPPK010000482.1, on the reverse strand, counting down.
GAGGCGAAGCAGGGCCTCCCGTCTCACCCGGTAGGTAGTTCCGTAGGCTCGCAACGTCGCCGCGCCGAACAGCAGGACATCGGCCCACGCCACCTGTGTCTCGAGCCGGCGGGCGTCTTCAGGGCTGCCGAATCGCGCTGCCTCCCTTCGTGATGTGGCGATTTTCCCGTCCAACGTCGTCGCCATCATCAGGCGGACGTGCGGCCAATCTCTTCTGTTCGACACGTGCCCGGGCCTTCTTCCTCAGTAACCACTATCGGCGTGCGCAAGGGGACTCTGGGTACGCGCACAAACGACGCGACGAAGACGCTGAGAACTGCCAGACCTGCGGCGCCGGCAAACACGTACTCGAAACCCCATATTACCCAGGTTGCCCCGCCGAGAATCGGAATGGACATGGATATCACGTGATCAAGAGTAACACCCAGGGATAATGTTGCCGTAACGTCCTCCGCCTTCTCAGCCAGTTTGTTCACGTACGTCACCCGCGCCATTCCGACGGAGAAAAGGAGGTTGTCCAGCACAAAGCACGCATAAACAATCAAAATGACCGTTCCCCCTGTACTGATCCGGTGCGCAAATCCGTACCCGAGGCAGACGAAGAACAGGAAGAACCCCTCCATCATCAAAATGCGCCGTTCTCCCAGCCGATCAATCAATCCTCCCAGGGTGGGCTGAACAACGATGCCGAGGAGCGCAGATGTGATGGCAAGGGCGGCAAACGTGGAGGGTCCCCGGTGAAAAATCGTGATAAGCACCCACGGAGCGAACGTAATGAATACCTGCTTCCGTGCACCGTTGATCATCGACATGAGGTAGTACACAATGAAGCGTCGCTTCACTACCAGCTTCGGCCTTGGCTGGTCCTGCGCGGTTGCAGGCACGCGCATTTTGAGGAGGATCAGTGCGCTCAGCCCGGTCAGTGACGCTCCGAGGATGAATATCGCGTTGTATGTGCGGGGGTTCGTGCCGAGTGTGCCGAAAATCCACCAGCCAATCGCCGACCCCAGAATTGCCGCGACGGTGGTGATGCTTCCCGTAGTCCCGAGCAGAGTTGCCTGACGGCCTTCTTTTGCGAACGCCAGTGTGATCGAAGACCGCATCGGCATCATCAGGTGAAGGCCTGTGGACCAAAGCACCATGAAACCGATCATGACCCCGTAATTTGCACCCGCCCACGCGAGTCCCCCGATTCCAATAGCGGTGGCCGCGGTGGCAACCGCCGCCGTTCTGACTTCGGGAAGGAAGAAGAGCAACCCGGAAGTCACGGTTACCAGGAATCCTGGAAGTTCGCGGGGTAACTCAAGTTGGCCGCGTTTGTCGGCGGCGAGGTGGAACGTGTCGCGCAGGTAGTTGTTGAAGGCGGGGTCAACCATCGCTCCGCCGACTGTCGACACACAAAGCGCCAGAATGAACCAGCGGAAATCCACCGACTGCGCGTTCCAGCGTCGGAGGCTGTTGGATGCCACGCCATGTGCACGGGATACAAAGCTCTTCAAATCGTGGTTCCAGTCTGGAGTGTGGGAGCGGGAGCAGTTGCCGCGCCCCGGGGCACAGGGTGAGCTAAGTCTTCGCGATCAGCCCGTATTTCCAGGGACGTCGGAAATTGTTGCCCCATATGGTATGCGTCCGCTCGTCTCGGAGCGCTTCAAGATCGAGGTCCGCGAAGATGGTCTCGTCACCTTCGCCGGCTTGCGTGAGGATGTCTCCCCAGTAATTCGTGATGACACTCTGTCCATTGTGGGGCTTGCTGTGGTTGGCCATCCCAATGTACACAACATTCTCGTACGCTCTCGTGCGGAGCTGAATAAGCCGTCTTTCGTCAATCCCGCAGGCGTTCGGAACTATGATAAGGTCGGCACCCTTCAGCATGAGAACACGAGCGCTCTCCGGGTGTTCCCGGTCATAACAGATCATCACCCCCACGCGAACCAGTTGGTCCGCGACCGCAAGCGGCCAGACGTGCCAATCGTCCCCGTCTTCACACAGGTCTTCCAACGCGGTGAACCTGCACGTATGCACCTTGCAGTAAGTCCCGATGCGCTCGCCCTTTGAATCCCAGACGAACGCACTGTTGAACAGCCTTCCGTCGCGGATTTCGCAGATGCCCGCTATGAGAACGACGCCGGCATCTCTCGCGATTTCTCCCAGTTTCCGTGCGCTGGTTCCATCTGCCGTTTCCGCCGTGCCGTAGAGGCGCTCAACGAATTGCGGCCAATCCGCGGAATCCTTCGCAGGTGCGTGAGGGTATCCCGTGAGAAACATCTCGGGCAACGCAACCAGGTGGGCTCCGTCTCGCGCCGCCGCACGAATCGCACGTTCCGCGATCGCAATGTTTGCTTCGCGCTCAAACGGAACAAATGCTCGCTGAATCATCGCCACGCGAATCGTTGACGCCATGGGTTCTCCACTCCATTCCGGGAACGTTGCGGGGCAGCCATCGCAGGTCACGTGCAGATCGGCCGGGACACGGGTGTCTTGAAAAGTACCGCCTGCGTTGCCGGGCCACCAAGTGGCCTGCCGTGAAGGTTCTTTAGCTCTCTCCTCCTCCCCTCTTGCCTCATTGCGTTGGCTGCCCGGCGCTGGCTACATTGGAAACGATCCATTCACTGCGGCTTCAAGCCGTCCTCAGAACCCTTCACGAAAGGTGATACGCGAAACCCATGTCTGTGCAACCTCTACGTACCGCCGAAATTACGGCAAACCCAATGTGTGCGGCGATGGAGCTGCGTCTGCCTTCCGGGGAACACGTTGTGTTTCGACCGCTGCGCGCCGAAGATGCGACCTTGCTTGGCGAGTATTTCACCAGTCTGACCCGCGAGACTACTCGTTTTTACGGACCTCATGCATTCGATCAGGCAACGGCAGATCAGCTCTGCGGATCCATCAATTACGACGACACCATCCGTTTCGTCGCCTTGACACGCGTTGATGGCAGGGAGCAGATAGTTGCGTATTTTATCCTCGTCCTCGGAACAAGTGAATCGGACGGCAAGCGCTATGCTGATGTGGGAATT
>JAKPPK010000475.1 GCA_029547385.1 Candidatus Latescibacterota bacterium | reverse complement strand
CTGGTGGAGGGCATAGTAGAGGAAGAACTGCTGTTCACGATTTGCGGCGATGAACTCCACCGCCTTCTTCGCGAACGTTTCGGCCATGGTTTCGTCGGTCCAGAGAGCACTCCTGCCCCCGCGCATGTGCCCGATGCGGCCCACCCCATTCACGATGGTTCCGTCGTGCCCGTGGCTGTGGGTTACCCTCAGAAGCTCCGGGTGTTCCCGTCCTGTCAGTTCGCCAGGAAACACCTTCTTGTCGGCATACGTCACCTCGATCGGGTCATCAGGATCCAGATTCACCACCCGCCGGTTTTCCAGATACACGCACGGCACGCGGTCGTTGGTGGCCGGCATGATGAAGGAGTGGTCGAACCCGACGTCGTTCGGCGTGGCGCTGATGTCCCGGTTCCAATCGAGATCGCCCTGCCCGAGACCGAGGTGCCATTTGCCGACGACGCCAGTGCGGTACCCCGCCCGCTGCAGCATGCCGGGCAGGGTCGGGGATCCCGGTTCAATGATGATTGGTGCGTCGCCGGTGAGGATTGCTGCGCGGGGGTTTCTCCACGGGTAGGCGCCCGTCAGCAGGCTGTAGCGTGACGGTGTGCACGTTGCCGCCGTGGCGTAGCCATTCGTGAAGCGGATGCCGTCCGCAGCCAGCCGGTCCACGTTCGGGGTGGGGATTTCGGTCGCCCCGTAGCAGCCGACGTCGCCGAAACCGAGGTCATCAGCGTACATGATGACGATGTTGGGGTATTTCTTGTCGGCAGGCATTCCAGAATTCCCTTTCGCTTCTACCGCATCTTTGCCGCTATGAGTTTCCATGCCATCGCACAGAGATCGTGCACTCAGGTTCGAGGTCGAAGCGCACTATTCCCCGGCAGTTGCCGTCCGTGTTCTCGATCCAGATGAACTCTTTGGCGTTCGTCTCCATGCGCCGATTGCGGCACTCGCGCGGGATGTCCCATACTGCGACCAGGTAATCGGCGAAACTCGCCCCTGCGGAAAAAGCGTACGTGATTTCGTAGCTATCGCGGTGCGCCACGATCGAGATGGTGATATCCGGGTCGGGGATATCGGTTTCCGCCGGCTGTTGCGGCCAGGGTTCCGCACCCGTCAGGTCGTAATAGTGGAGCGGCTTCGGGCAGGCGTATTCGAACCGGCACGTTCGCCGGTTGTCGTTGTAGTTCATGAACTCGTGGGAAACCGGCATGTTGTACTGCGGCATGGCCCGGGCTTCGCGGAATGCGCGAAGCGGCTGGTTCACGGGCAGGTAACCCGCGGGCGTCAAACCCTTCTCGTGCCATTCGTCGGTCCAGTACCGGTCGTATTCGATGTCGTGCGTGATCGAACTCACGATACGGCGCGGCATCCCGGTGTAGTGGGCGCGGAAGTAATCCGCGTAGTCGGCGGCGCGGGCGAACACGATGGGCCATCGCCGCGTGTGTTCAAATGCCAGCAGGTGCATGTAATTGTCGAAGAAATCCCGGCCCCGCCCCTCGTCCCAGACGACCTGATATGCCGGGTTTCCCCATGCGATCGGGCTTTCGAAGTTCACCAGCGTCGTGATGACATTGTGAGCGCCGCTGTTTTTCGCGTTGAGAGAGGCCTCGCGGGCTGCCAGATCGATGTAATGTCGCGCCCGCTCCCAGCTCCCGTTGGCGGTCGGACGGTGGAACCCGATCGGGCCATGGAAATGCCAGCTTCCGACAAAGTCGAATACGAACGCGAGCGTGTCGGTCGGGCCGTGTTGACCGGGAAAACGGTAATCTACGGAACCGATGTAGAACGGGAAATACGGTGCCCCAAGCCCACAACTGGCCGCGCGGGGCACATACCCGTCAATCACGTCGAATCCGACGGCGCGCGCCAAGGCAACCCTGTCGTGTGAAAGCCCGCCCCCGTACCACAGATTGGCCACCCGCCCGACATCAAGGCCGTGCTGGCGAAGGTTCGCAACGGTGTTCCTGAGCGCACGAACCGCGCCATCAATCGGTCCGTCCGCGGACGCGGTGTTCATGCCGTAGACAACGCCCCCGCCGTAACGCTGCTGTTCGTCTCGCAACCGGGGCACATACGGTTCATCGGTGCTATCTGAACTGATGCACCAGTCGAGGGGCAGGCCGCCGTTGTGAATGTCCGCCCCGCCCGACGCGGGGAACGGCGTTGGCCAGTTCCAGACTGCGGGGCGGTAGATCACGTAGCTCTGGTCCACCGCGGCGAAATAGCGGTATTCGACACCGTATTGCCGGCTTGTCCATCGAGCGAGGTAGTTGCCCGGCACTTCCGGGGTGTAGCGGATAACCTCACCGGCGGGCAATTCAACCGGTCCAAGTTCGTCGAGCCAGGCCAGCGGCGCGGGGGAGAGGCGGGCGCGCTCCGGGTCGCAGGTTTCCAGATACCGCGGGAAGATCTCGAACCGGTCGCGAGAGGTCACGCCGCGCAGTGTGAACGTGACCGGTTCCCCAGCTTCCACCAGTCGGAAGTCGAGCTGGAATTCGTCACCGGGGACACTATATCGGAGCAACTTTGTCACCTTCGGTGTCGACGCAAAGCAGTCAGGCTGCGCCTTCGCAAGTTAGGTTTTGCCCAACACCCACAAATGGTAGTCCAACTCCTTCACTGTCGTTTCGGGGCGAGATTCCTGTGCCTCCTCCCACAATTCGGCGAAACGAGCGCAATACCACCGGTACGCAGGCATCTGCCCGTCCAGTTTGGGGAGGCGCTCAGGAGTAGCGACATATCTCCCGAACCTGCCTCGGATATACCTGGCAAGGCTTGCGCACGCCTGCTGGTCGTAGATGGGGACCACGGGAACGTGGAAGTGCAGGTATTTCGAGACGAACGAGACGGGGGCACCGACTCCTGCTTCTTTGAGACAGGTTTCCGCAATCCATCCATGCAACGCCGCTATGTCCGCAAGAGCGTCTCTCGTCAGACACGGCACCCCGCTGATCATCCGAATTCCGCAGTCCAACTCCTCCCCGCGAGCGAAAAGCAACTCGGCGACCTTCTGCGCCCGGTCTATTTCGTCTGTTCCCTTGCGTGCACGTTCCAAGCCAGCCGTGTAGAGACGGTCGACCATCGCAACTTTGGCGTACACGGAACGAAGATTCCCGTGGTCAGAGTGCTCGGCGAAGTAATGGTAAAGCTCTTGGTCTACCGCCCGCCACCATTTGGAATAATCCTCACAGTCTCTGTTGAGTTCAGCCACGTTCTGGTTCATCGCGGCTCCCTTTCCCCACACAGGTAATGCTCAACTCCAAACACCTCCGCTGCTGGCAGTGATTCGCGCGGTTTGCCCACGGCTTTTTCCGGTCCTCACTCCCCCTTGTACCCGATCTCTTTCCACACGCGTTTCGCCAGCGCGAGTCCTTCTTTCGTCGGCCTCAGGTCGCCGGCGATGCTTGGGGGCAGGTGCTTGCGGCCACATTTCGCGTGCAACGGATACTTGGAGGCGTTGTCAGTCGCTTGTCGTTTATCCCCGACTCGATCGCTCCCGGGTCACTGGGTAATCTTGCTCCCCGGGGCCATCGCCCACCACTCGGGCCGAAAACCCACACCTGCGACGCCGATTGCGATTGAAACCCGATCAGCCTACGATATGCTTTCCTTTCCTCCCCTCGCGGTAGCTGCTGCAATTTTTGTGGTCGAATGTAGCCGTTGGTTCCGCGACCCTTCCGAATTCGAGGGCCTGTTGTACGGGTTGACTGCGACCGAGAATCCGACCACGTGCAAAGGCAAACACCTTCTCCAATGTGCCGATTCCGATGCCGTCGAGTGATGCGAGACGGTTGAGTTGACGGACTTGAGGATCATGAACCGCGTCAAGTAACCTTTTGACAAAATCAGAACGAAGTCCCGTTTCCACCTTCATTTCCTCGGGTGTCATGTCCCTCAGCAATTCGCAAAACCGATCATACAGATCGTCAGGAGCCATTGGATCGTATCGGTAAATCTCGATTGGGATTCTACATTCAGACAAATACGATTCCATCAGCTCTTGAGAGCGATCTCTGCGAAGGCCACCATGTTGGGCACCAAGAAGGGGAAAAGCGATTGATTCGATTTGTTTCTCTTGGTATGTCTGCATGAATTTTCTCAAACCAGCGTGCAAGTATTCTTCTTTGCTCGGTTCCTTCCAGTGACGCTTCGTCGGAAAATTGAGGATCCATCTGTCGGGAGCTTTGTAAATCCAGAGCGAGCCGATTTCGATCATGCGGCGTCTGCACAAAGAAACATATTGGTCGTGCATTTCTGGGTACCGTAGACGGCACTCCAGCGCTATGCCCGCACCCATGACTCCGACGCAGTTTACCGTGTTGACGAGCGTCTGCGCCCTCGAGGTGAAGATGTTGCCATCTATAACGCTGATGTCCGCCATGAGCCGTTCCCTTCAAAAGAAAAACGACGTGTCCACTATAACGGACACGGGACAGGTCCAGTTTATCGCTGATGCGGAGCCTTGGTTTGCGCAGATCGCGTTGGTTATGAAGCGCGGTGTGACGCTCGGGAAGATCAAAACCTCTGCGCACCGGCGACGCTTACCGTCTGGGAGCGCGGTCCACCATTCAGCCCGCAACGCATCTTCCGATGCCGCAATGATTTCGCGGTTAGTGGAAAAGGTGGTTGTTGCTGCTGCGGCGTTGCCGTCGGTGAAGATGTGTTGGTTGTATCGCAGAACATCCGGGGACACCTCCAATATCACGAGCTCCTCCTGAAGTTCTCTCCTTCTGAATAGCATCGGATTTTTGGGGTTGAAGTACAGCGGGGCATACTCATGGATGGAACGCCTGAAGACCGGTTCGATACGGTTTCTCCGCTCTTGAACTTGGGGATCTGAGATATCACTCGCGGTAAGTCCGCGTTGGTGTGCGCAGTGCCATGAAAGGATCCCGTACCGGAAGATGTTGCGTAGGTTATCCCGATGGGTAATGTGGTAGAAATGTCTCCATAATACAACCGGCATCTGAGTCCCTTTCTGCGAAACTTCCAGACCCAAGTCTTTGTTTCCGAATGACGGGCCGGTTTGCCCCGCCCTCAATCCCCCTTATATCCGATCTCTTTCCACACGCGTTTCGCCAGCGCCAGTCCTTCTTTCGTCGGCTTCAGGTCGCCGGCGATGCTTGCGGGAAGGCGTGTGTACCCCTTCTTGCCGGCATGCGAGGGGAATGGCGACGCGTTGTCCTTCGCGTACTTCGTGCGCTTTGTCTCGTTCCGGAAATCCGGCACTTCCAGCGGCATACCAT
>JAKPPK010000463.1 GCA_029547385.1 Candidatus Latescibacterota bacterium | reverse complement strand
GCTGCCGATTGGTTTTACTGGACATTCGGCAGGCCGCGGAGCGTGGTGGCGGAGATCGACAACGTTCTGACAACGGTCGCGCCGGACGATACGGGCGTGGCGATTTTCCGTTTTGAGGGAGGCGGGTACGTCGCACCGGGGATGATGGGTATTCTGCTCAACAGCTCGGTAACGCATGTTGGCATCAACACCACAGAAATGTACGGTGATGAGGGCGTGCTGATCCAGAACTATGGCGACGCGCCCTCCATGTCGATCGCCCGGCCTGATGACGCCAGACCCGTGTACCTCTTCCGAACCGACCAGAAAGAGCGCGTCTGGCAGACACCGGAGTTGCCGATTCCCGCATCGCACGGCGACCGGATCGCCGCGGTGCCGAAGCCGTTCGTGGATTGCCTTATGCACGGGGCGCCCATCCCCGCCCCGGCGGAAGAGGGTCGGGTGGCGATCGAGATGGTTCTTGCCGCGTACAAAAGCGCAAAAACCGGGGCGCGGGTGACGTTTCCATTTTGAAGGCAAACATGACGGTTGCGCAGGTGTTCGAGTGGACCGGGGTGGACACCGCCATAGGCCGGGTCGTCCTTGTTGTATCGGCTCGCGGCGTGCGGAATGTGTTGCTGAATAAGACGGCGCCGCCCGCCACCGTGGATGAAGTTCTCCAGAGCAAGAGGCTTGCCGGACACGCAGGCGCGCTGTGCGAACTCATCAAGGGCACGCGGCGCGACTTCCCGTTTCCGCTCGACTTGACCCAGGGGACCGATTTCCAGCGCCGCGTGTGGCGGGCACTTCTTGCGGTCCCGTGGGGACACGTGGTGACGTACGGCGAACTTGCGCAGAGGATGGGACTCCCCGTGGGAGCCAGCAGGGCAATCGGACAGGCGAACGCGGCGAATCCGTTGCCCATCCTCATCCCGTGCCACCGGGTGGTGGCGGCCGGAGGCAGACTCGGGGGTTACTCCGGAGGACTTGAAACGAAACGTTTTCTCCTTCGACGTGAAGGGATCACTCCGCCTCGATGACACCAACGTCGAGAAGTTCCCGCCCGGCGTTCCGTCACATCTACGTCCACATTCCGTTCTGCGTCCGCAAATGCCCCTACTGCGATTTCTACTCCATCGCAGGCCACGCAGACCGGACGACTTTTCTCCGGGCGCTTGAATCGGAAATCCGCATCCGGAACGAGCAATTCGGCCCATTCGCCGACATCCAGACGTTGTACGTCGGCGGCGGGACGCCGAGTTGCCTCGACGCAACCGAACTGGATGCTCTGGGCACCATTCTCCGGTCGGCAGTGCAATTCGCGCCTGATTACGAGTGGAGCATGGAGGCAAATCCGGAATCGCTCTCCCCTTCGAAGGCGGAACAGATACGCGCGATGGGAGTGACCCGGGTGTCCCTCGGCGTGCAGTCTCTCACGCACGGGGTCCTCTCTTTCCTCGGGCGGCCGCACACCGCGGCAGAAGCGCGTTCCGCGCTGAGGCTTCTGGCAGAGGCGGGGTTCCGCTCGTGGAACGCCGACCTGATGTTCGGCATCGCGGGGCAGTCGCTTGAAATGCTGGTGGATACGCTGCGTGAAGTGCTTGCACACGACCCGCCTCACCTGTCGGCATATGCGCTGACGATCGAACCGGGAAGCAGGTGCGCGGAAATGGCTGACTCGGCGCGATTCTGCACCGACGAGAACGCGACCGCCCGGCAGTACGAGTACGTCGTTGCGGCGCTTGAATCGGTAGGGTACGCGCAGTACGAGGTATCGAATTTCGCGAGATCCGGGCACGAATGCCGCCACAACCGAGCATACTGGGCACGGCGGCCGTACCTCGGGTTCGGTCCCTCGGCGCACTCGTTCGACGGGCACGCGCGGTGGTGGAACGTGTGCGATCTCGAAACGTATCAGGCCCGGTGCGTACGAGGCGAGACGCCGACCGCGGAGATGGAGGTGCTCACGCCGCGCGAAATATGTGAGGAGATCGTGCTTCTGAGCCTTCGCACGCGAGAGGGTCTCCGCTGGGATGCCTTGCCTGATGCGTGTCCTGCGGATGCACGCGCGGCACTGAAGCCGTTGCAGGTGGCGGGGTTGTTGGACGTCGATGCAACGGGAGTCCGCCTTTCGCGACACGGGTTCGTCGTCGGGGATGAGGTAATCCGCCGGGTGGTTGAACTCGTGTGCGTCTGATTGGCCACGGTGCGCGTTTCCCCGTACCTTTCACCAAGGTTGGTTCGTTGTGCGAGGGGGATTCCATGGAGAGAAATTGTGCACCTGAGACATATCGCCGCCCTGGTTCTGTGCGTGTCTGCGGTCGTGCTGGCAGCCGATGCGACTGAAGAACTTCCCCTGCTTCCTCCGCTCCGAATCCCTCCCGTTCTGACCTCTGCCTTCTGCGAGTACCGCCCTCTTCGTTTTCACGCGGGAATAGACTACTCCACGGGACGCCGTAAGGGGCTGCCGATACAGGCGATTGCAGACGGATATGTCTGGCGGGTGCGGGTCTCTCCTTTCGGATACGGAAAGGTTCTCTACTTCCGGCTCAATGACGGGAGGGTCGCGGTATTTGCCCATCTGAGCCGCTTCACACCGCGCGTGGAAGAGCTTCTCCTCGAGAAACAGATAGCGAACGAGCAGTTCGTCGCGGACGTCTTTTTCGAACCGGGTGAAGCGCCGGCAAAACGGGGTGAAGTGATCGCGTATTCCGGCGACACGGGCGCCGGCCCGCCGCACCTCCATTTTGAGCTGAGAAACGAGCGAAACATCGCCCTCAATCCGCTTCTTCAGGGGTACGCGTTTCCGGACAATATCCCGCCTCGCGTGTTCGCCGTGGCGTTCATTCCACTGGACGGACACGCACGCATTAACGGGAAGCCCGAGTCCGCCAACGTGAAGCTTGTGTACCGCAACGGAATGTGGACAATACCCCGGGTTCTCAGGCTCAGCGGGAGAGTCGGGGTGACCATCGCGGCGGCTGACCAGGTCCAGCGCACCGGAAACATCGTCGGCATCTTCGGAACCACGTTGGCCGTTGACGGACAGGAGGTGTTTCGCCGCGAGTACGACACCCTCGAGATGGATTACCAGTTTCATGCGCCCTTCGACAGGAGCTTCATTGTCAACCGGGTGACGAAGGGCCGGTATTACAACCTCTTCAAGCTCCCAGGGAACAGGTTGAGCTTCTACGGGGATGCCCCGGCCGGAGCGGGTATTCTCCAGTGTGGAACCGGTTCGACGCAGAGCCCGGGCACCTCACTCGCGAGGGGCCTTCACGAAGCCACGATTACGGTATCCGATGCCGCCGGGAACGCCACCCGCGTGCGCTTCACCTTCCGCGTTGACAGGAATCCGGAGTTTGTTTCCTTTGCCCTGCGCGATTCTGCGGGTGTCAAGGTCTTTTCGGCAACAGCAGAGGATTCAGGCGACGTTGTCCGAGTGTTCCCGTTCGGCGGAGAAAAGGGTTCAAAGGCAATCGAAGGCCGAGACCATGTGGTGTGGACAACTGCCCTCAGAAATCCGGCGGCACCGATCCGCGTTGTGGTGGAGGATTCCGCGGGAAATCGCTCCGTGCAGTCAATCTCCCCGAACGATTTCGCGACCGTACCGCGGCTCCGTGAAGAGCACTCGTGGGGACGAGACTGGCTGCTCGTGAGCCTCAGGGCCTCACGCCCCTTGAAGGGTATCCCCTCGGCGGTGGCACTTCGAGCACCGGTCGCCGCAACGAAGCTCGAGCCAGCAGCACTTTCGGCCGCACTCTCCCGACCGGAGGTTCTGCCGGATCCAGAATGGCCGTCGCCCGATTTCCGCGGTAGATGGGAGAACGGCAGCGATGGAACCTACGCGATCACCGAACGCGTGGGAAACGACACTCTGCCCGTTTTTTGCGAGTTGGTCGCCAATTTGACGTACAGGCTCACACTACCACTCACCTCACTTGGCGGAGACGTCGACACAGTCAGAATTCTTGCTGATGGCGCGGAGATCAACATTCCCGTGCAAGGCAGGCTTTTCACTCCCATGGGGGGAGTATACTCCCATGCCGGGGGTGCGTGTTCCGTAATGTGCCCTCCGGGAGCGCTCGGGGAACCGGTGTTCGTGCGGGTCCAGGAGACCACGCTGCACCGGCCTCCCGAACCAGAACTCCGGCAGGTGGGAAAGGCGTTCCACCTCGAACCTCAGGAGCAACCGCTGGCGGACGAAGTGCATGTTGAAATCCGTATTCCGGAAGGGGAGGACACCTCAGGAGTGGCGCTCTACGGAACGACGAACGGCACCCTGCGGTTTCTGAGCGCGGAAAAAGACTCGACGGGCAGGTACGTACGTGGACGTACACGGCTGTTCTCAACGGTCTGTCTTTTCCGGGACACCGCCCCGCCGCGGCTTGTCGTTTCGTCCCCATCCCCGAACGAAACGATCAGGAATGGCCTCGTCACGGTATCTGGCCACGTCGAGGACCGGGGATCGGGTCTTGACCCCGGCCGCGACCCCTCTGAAGTGCGTCTCGATGGGAAATGGGTTCCGGCAATACCGGATGCACGCGGCCACTTTGCGTACCGGTCCACAACTCCGCTGCCCTCCGGCTGCCATACAGTCTCCGTCAAAGCACACGACCTCGCCGGCAACGTTCGGCACGTGAGCTTCGAATTCAGGGTCCCGTGAGGAGGAGATTGGTGCCGGGAGAGCGGGGTCTATACATTTCCCGAGCGTATCGCGGTTGTTTTCAGGTTTTTTGAGACGGGACACCATCCGTGGTGGAACTGGTTCGCACTCTACGCGCTCTGGTAATGATCATGCGGCCGGCGAACGTCGTTCTCACGGCGCTTTCCGTTGCAGTCGGCGCTTCGTGTTCTTCCGCACCGGCAGACATCACGCTCGCAACAGCGTGCGCGTGTGCTGCGCTGATCGCTGCCGGTGGATACGTG
>JAKPPK010000447.1 GCA_029547385.1 Candidatus Latescibacterota bacterium | reverse complement strand
TCTGTCGGCGACCTGATGTGGGATACGATGTCCCCGGCGGATGTATGGCGCGGAGAAGGGTGGCCGTTAACGATGTTGTTCGACCTCGAAAACGACCCCGCAGAATCGCGGAATGTGGCCGACGAATTCCCGCAGGTCGAGCGGGAGATGCGGGACATTCTGCTTAACTGGCTCATAGACTCGGAAAACGACCTCCCCGCGCCGGTGCCGGGAGATTAGAACCTCCCTGCATTTGACACGAGGCGAGCCACCGGGCTGGCGCACGCGGGGTGTGTCCGTTTACATTTCAAGTTCTGAAGCATCGGGTTCGCAGTATTTCCTCCATGCGCTGGAAGGAGGTGATCACCGACACCGCGGTAACTGCTTCCCTGCGAATGGAAGCGTTGCTCTCCGCGCACACGCTGGTGTTGAACCGTCACTGGATGGCGGTAGGTTTCACGCAGGTGCGCCGCGCAATCAGCCTCGTGTACGAGGATGTGGCCAAGGTCATCGCGCCCGACACCTTTGCGCTGTATGACTTTGACACCTGGGCGGACCTTTCCCGGCACGCGCCCACGCAGGACTGTGTCCGGTCCGTGCGCGTGGTGTTCCGAATCCCCGAAATCATCATCCTGACCACCTACAGCGGCATGCCGCGAGCCAACGTTGCCTTCTCCCGCCGGAATCTTTGCATACGCGACCGTTACACCTGTCAGTTCTGCGGCGAGAAGCTCTCCAGCGAAAACCTCACGATCGACCATATTCTGCCGCGTTCGCGGGGTGGTCACGCCACGTGGGAGAACTGCGTGCTGGCGTGCGTCCGATGCAACGAACGCAAAGGAGACCGGATGCCGGAAGAAGTAGGGATGCGACTTCTGAAACAGCCGCGACGGCCCAGGTGGGCACCTTCATTCGGGATTCCGCTCCGCCACCGAAAAGAGAGCTGGGAGAAATTCATCTCCGACGTCTACTGGGATATCGAACTGGAGTCATAGGATAGGGTTCGCGGATGACTGACGCGCACGAACACAGGCTCGGGTGGGACACGTACTTCATGCGGATCGCGCAACTGGTGGCCGAGCGTTCCACCTGCACGCGGGCGAAAATCGGTGCGGTAATCGTGCGGGAACGGAGCATTATTGCGACTGGGTACAATGGTTCTCCGGCTGGAATGCCGCACTGCACGGAGGTCGGTTGCCTCGTGTACCGCTCGACCGCGCCGGACGGGACGGTGGAGGAGAACTGTTTCCGCACAATCCACGCGGAAATCAACGCCATCGCACAGGCCGCGAAGCACGGGAACAGCATTGACGGCGCGTCCATCTACATCACCGCGACACCGTGCATTCACTGCCTCAAGGTGCTGATAAACGTCGGCATCAAACGCATCTTTTACGCGAAGCCCTACAAGCTGCAGACGATTGAAGAGATGGTGCGCATCAGCGGGATTGAACTCGTTCAGGTGGAGGTTGAACCACTGCCTGAGGAGATGAAGCACTGACTGCGTCGCAAGCGCGAGCGTTGCTCTGTTCTGGATTCCGCTCGTATTGCGCATCACCAACTGAACGTAGTCGTCCTAATGATGACGGCGGTTGGTGAATGTTCGCCGGGGCGCACGGCGTTCTCGGCGAGAGTGCCCTGGCTCCTTGGTGGCGCGGGGTACTTGCCCCGCTGATACCCCCTCGCGATCATACGTTTTCAGGTCACCGTATTCCCTCCCCCTCCTGACGCAGGAACCAGCAACCATGCCACAAGACCGACTCTCCGATCCGGTGACGGCAGTCACCCACTACCCGTACCTCCTCGAGCCGGCCGAGCACCCGGATTACGAGAGATATCACGTGCGGATGCCCACCTGGGAGACGTTCGAAAACCGCACCCAGCTCACCACACTCCGCGGCTTCAGCGTCCAGGGCGGGAAACTCGTTGCGTTCCGGGAGGAGTTGGACCGGTATGTGAACGCGGGGCTGGGGCGGGTGATATGGCCGTTCTATACGACGGTCCTTGCGGAGAATTTCTGGGACCTTGTGGAGGAGGTGCGCTGTCGGAAGCTGTGGCTGTTCGATTTCTGGGGGTACGTTCCGGGTTCGCCGCTTGAGGGATCCTGGTGCAACTACCAGACACCACCGGGTATGGTGGAAAGGCTGGAGCGGGAACTGGGCGACCGCTTCCTCGGATTCGACAACGGCGAACAGGATGGGCGCTACATCGGGCGTTTTGCGCATCAGCAGTGCCCGTCGCCGCAGGATCGAGTGCGCCAGTACCTGAACTTCCAGCGGCATTTTCAGCGCCTTTGCGACGATCTCGGAAACCATATGTGCACGCTGGTTTCCCTCTGCTTCGGGCATTATTTCATCAAGGAGGGCAACCACACCCTCATTGGCGCCGAAACCGCGCAGGCACTGCCCAACTCGCAGGTGTACTACGCGTTCATTCGCGGCGCCGGAAAGCAATACGGCGTTCTCTGGTTCGGCAACGCGTCGGTGTGGAACCGATGGGGATGGAAGGTGTATGAGAGCTCCGGCACCGACCCCGGCGGGCTGAAATGGGGCCCAGATGCCGGAACCAGCACGGCGCTCCTGAAGCGGCTTATCTACTCCCACTGGATGTACAACTGCGCCGCAATAGGATTCGAGTCGTCGTACTTCGGCGCGGACGGGCAGCTTTCGCCGATCGGGAACATTCAGGCCGCCATGGGCAGGTTCATCGAAGAACACGGCTCGCCCGGAACCATGCACGCCCCGGTGGCTCTCATGCTGGATCACTACGCCGGTTGGGCGATGCCGCGGCACCTCTACTCCGGCAGCGGGTATTACGGCGACACGTCCTACCAGGTCTGGGGCGGCATCCCCTACGGCGCGGGAGATTACCTTACGCACGAAGTGCTTTCGCTCGCGTATCCGGGCTATGTTGACGCGGGGTACTACCGAGACGAACGGGGCTTCCTCTCCCCAACACCGTGGGGCGACATGATGGATTGCCTCCTCTCGGATGCAGCACCGTGGGTTCTGCGGCAATACGGGCTCATCGTCATTGCAGGTGCTTTGTCCGATGAGAACGCGGGAACTGAAACCCGCGACAAGCTGGACGCATTTATGGCGTCGGGCGGGCACGTGGTGGCAACGGCGGAGAACGCGCGCCGCCTGTGGCCGGAGCTCGGAATCGGGCACGCAATCCGCGTTCCCGCCGGAACCACCGTGCGGTTCGAACGAACAGGGGAAGTATTCGAGGAACCACTGGCGTTTGACCTGCACACCATCTCCGCGATCCCTGACGAGGTGGTCGCTGAGGCCGTGCTGGAGCCTGGTTCGCAGCCTGCCGCAGTCCGGTTCACCCGGGGGAGCGGGTTGCTGACCGTCGTTCTGTCCCCCTTCGGCCTCAACGCAGAACCAACGGTGTCCGGCCCGGTCCCTAATGAGGCGGAGCGCGAGTTCCCCTGCCCGTTTGTGATGCTGCAGCACGTGCGGCGAGTGATCGCTGATGCGTTGGCGACGCAGCAGTTGTTTTCGGTGGGCGAGGGGCTGGGATTTGTTACGTGCCGAAAAGGAGAGGGCGAGTACACGGTCGGCGTGTTCAACAACTCCCTCGAGGCGCGACCGTTCCAGATACGTTCCTTAGCGGGCATGATAGAGGATATCCGTGAGATTCCGCTTGATCAATCCGAAAAAGGACAGCCGGGGTACTGGCCCAACGGGATCCAGCACGACGGAGGCGTATCAGACGAGGCAACGATCGCCGGCAACGACGTGCGCATCTTCCAGGTGAAGCTGGCGAAGGAAGCTGTTCGCGCGCTTCCACGCGTCGCACCGCCCGAGCGGCCGCGAAACAGGTTCCTGCGGTTACCACGCGAGACGGGCAACGTCAAGGAAGCGATCCTCAGGATGCCAACCTTCTTCCAGCATTTCGACGGCGTGCTGCTGGATTGGAACGCTCTGCATGGCCGGGATGTGAACGTCCTGAGCGAAGAGGCCGAATGGATCAAGCGCCAGAAGGTGCGCATCGCCGTGGATTTCAGTTCCGGGTGCAACCTGTTCCCCGACCTGCAGTTGCTCGATACGTTTCTGCCTGCGTGGGCGCGCACGGTCGCGGTATTTGACGATGTGTTCGGAAAAATGGAGGTTCTCGGCGCGCGTGATGCTCTCCTCGAGCTGCACATCGGACCGGAAAACGAAGTGAGCCATGAGCGGGCGCACGAGCGGTTCCTCGTGTGCGTGCGCGAGCTCTGCGAACGCGCATCGGCCCGGTCAATCACGCTCCACCTGCGGCCCCACCCGCACAAGTTCTGTTCCACGGCTGCGTCTATGCGGCAGTTTGTGAAGGAAGTGGGGGCAACGGACCTGCGCGTTGCCGTTGATTTCGGGCATGGGGCGCAAAGTGAGAAGCCTGAGGCGCCGGACTTCGAGGGCGTGTCGTTCGTCCTTGTCTCCGCGCCGTTGTTCGACCTGTTCGGACGGCCGTTTGACGCCCACCTGCCGGTTGCGGGAAGTGGCATCGATCTCTCCGCGCTTGCCGGGGCGCCCGCGGAGGCCGTCATCGCCTACGATGCGGAATACTCTGGGTGGGAAGACATCTACCGGGATACGAAGGTGATCGAGGAGGCGGCGGGGCGGGGCGGGATGTGACGGATTCGTCCGATAGGCCCTCTTTCGCCCGGCCCGTTGAGCCGGGCTATGGTACTGCGCCCCGTCGGGGCTCGCCTGAGTCTTGTGACGACCGCCAAGGCCTGAAGGGCCGACATAACTCGGCCCGCGGGCACCGCCCCGGGCGAATCGTCATTCACGGCCAGGCAAGAACGCCTGCCCCACCGACCCGCAAACGGGTGGGCAGGCTGCCTGACAAGGCAGCAAGGCATTCCTGCCTGTCCACGGTGCAACCGAGCCTAATCCCCACTGCGTTCGCTGTCTCGTTCATGTCTCTTCGAGGGCCGCTCGCGCGCTCTGCGCTCCGCTTTCGAACACCGCACGGCGTTCCCCCCTGCCTCCCGTCGTACCGGCTACCGAACCAGTTGGATTCGCGTTGCCTTTCTTGCATCACCCTGTTCGATTACAACGAAGTACGTTCCCGTGCCCATGGACTCCCCACGCTGGTTTCGACCATTCCAGACGACGCTCCACTCCGGGCCAGGTCGTGCATTCGTCGAACTCCAACACTCCTGCCCGAGCACGTTGGTCACGGCGATTCGCGCAGCGATCCCCTGCGCGAGGCCGCGAGCGGTTATCGTGGTAGCCGGATTGAACGGGTTCGGCAATGCAACGATTCTGAGTGCACTTGT
The DNA here is from genome assembly GCA_029547385.1 of Candidatus Latescibacterota bacterium. Classification (GTDB taxonomy): domain Bacteria; phylum Latescibacterota; class MWCZ01; order MWCZ01; family MWCZ01; genus MWCZ01. Next base: position 27,234 of record JAKPPK010000447.1, on the reverse strand, counting down.
CGGCGTCGGGCGCATCGTTCCACCCGACTCCACCGACGTCGGCGATTTGAACCATGCGAGGAGGTAAGTGATCATCGACTTTGTGGCAATCACCGAGGACACATCGTCAAAATCCCACCCGAACAGCAGTGCGTTGTAGGTGGAATCAATGCCCACTCCGCCGACGGAATCGGGAAGCATTTTCGGAACCAACTGGGCGTCTGTCGCCGCGAAGATGATGGTCTGGTCTTCGGGCGCAAATGTATGCAGAACGTCGAAATGGATGGGTGGCGAGGTACGGAAATTTCTTTTGGACCCTCCGATTGCGCTGAGCGCCGCCGGGTTTTTCGCACGAACGCTCGGGGTAAGCCCCTGGAGGCTGTCGTGCACATCAATCGCGCCGGTCACCTTGAAATACCGGGCGAAGAACAGCGAATCCTCCGTTGACCGCCCAATCCATGCGGGCAGAACACCGCCACCTGTTATGAGGAGATTGCCACCCATGTCGAGGAATTTTGCCAGCGAATCCCGCTGCTGAGGAGCAGGCACCGCCCACGCGGCGCGCCATACGATCGCGTCGAAGTTCCGCAGGGCAACCGTCGTGAAGGTGTCGGTTTCCGAATGGACCCAGCGGTGGGCGACAGTAGTGAGGCTGGAATAGAACTGGTTGTGGGCGAGTCCATCGGCGCCAGGGAGCCCTTCCACAAACGCGACGTCCGGGTACCCGGTGGTGACGCTCCCCGTAGCGGGTAAGAAATCCGCGTAACCCACGATGGTTATCTGTCTGGTCGCAACGTCCCCGGGAACCTGAACATCAAATGTGGCTCGGGCAGAGGCCCCCGGCTCGACCACGACAGAAGTGGTATCACCCCCCGGAGCAATGACGAGGGGAGCGTATTGCGATAACCAGACCTTCGCCGAATCACGCTGCACGCCTACATTCCGCACTGAGATACCGATCTTCGCCCTTTCTCCCGGTCGGAGTACCTGGTCACCATCGTCGATCACAATAACGCCTTCTGGCAAAATGATCCCACTGTTGAGGAACACGTCGCGGAAACGCTGCAGGTGGGCCAGTGTTGCCACCTGATGGTGTCGCACGGTAGGGAGCGCGCTGTAGTACCTTTCCAGGATTCGCCAGAGCAACGGATCGAACTTCGAATAGAGGGACCACCCCCAGACGCCTTCCGCCCCGGTCCAGTCGTCGTTGCCTTCGGTGCTCTTGTTCACCAGCGGAGGATTGAAGCTTTTGTTCCACATCCTCGTCGTCAGCGTTCGGGCAAAGCGTTCCATGTCGAGATCAGTGAACACGACGCCGCGTTCATTCAGCCACCATGCCAGTTCCAGCTCCAGATTCGCATGGGACGCGTCCTCGCCCGAACCGTATCCGAGATAGGCCCAGGAATACGAGTTCGATGCCGGGTTGAGCTGCAGGCGACTCCGGAAATAGGTCCCCATTTCGCGCGCCCGTTGCCCGTACACCGTCGTAACTCGTTCCGGGTGCACCGCGGCAAATCGCGGCGTGTTAGCCGCGTCGTCGAGGAAGAGAAGCAAAGAAGCAAACGCCGCATACTGGTTGTGGGGCAGGAACGACCAGCCCCGCCAAAGCCGCAGTGTTTCCCCTGTTCCCGAGGAAGTCCTCGGCGTAATCGCCAGCCATTTGGCGGCAATATTGTCCGCAATGAACGCGAAGTACGTCTGCGCACGTGCCCCGAATTCGTCCCACAGAGTGGAATCCTTGTATACTTCGGCGACAAACGCGGCAACGGGAGTCGTCACGTGCCCATCGTGCACCATGTACTCGTCATACTGATCGGAGTAGTTTTTGCACCCCCACCCGAGATACCCGTCCGCATACACCGGGTCATAATACTCCCCTTCCGGAAAATCCCGCGCATGGGCAATCAGCGAGTCCGCGTGTGTGCACACGCGGCGAAGCCAGTAGGTATCTCCCGTCAAACGGTAGGCGCTCATGAACGCACGAAGCACGTACGATTCGCCCCACGCGAGATTGGCGGAGTTTGCCGTTTTCAGGAACGCATCCGAATCCTTCGTGCTCGCGCCCCAGGCATAAATCCGGTCCGTGAACACTCCAGGAAGATCCTCTGCCGCCGCAAACCGAACGAGACACCCCACAACGACCGTCGCGAAAACGAACACCAACCCCTGCCTTTCTGGCAACCTCATTCCCTCACCCCTCGCTTTTGATCGGCCCTCTTTTGCGGAACGGTTCCCCGCAACAAACTGCCTGTTTGAAAGCTTCCCCCGGAAATCACACGTGTGTTCGCGGGAATTCAAGGGATGCACCACCCACCTCTGGTCCCCAAATCTGCCAACTACCGAACCAGTTGGATTCGCGTTGCCTTTCTTGCATCACCCTGTTCGATGGCAACGAAGTACGTTCCCGTGCCCACGAACTCCCCCTGCACGTCCCGTCCATCCCACATGACGCGCCATTCCGTACCGGGCCGGGGATTTCGCGCGCTCCAACACACCTGTCCCAGAACGTTTACCACACTGATCCGTGCAGGTTCCCCCAGCTTGAGTCCGCGAGCTGTTATGGTCGTATGCGGGTTGAACGGATTCGGTGCCACGCTGAGTTCAATTTCGCGAACCGCGTCGGGTCGTGGGTATTCTCCGGCCCGGACCGAGGTTGGCGATCTCAGCCACGTGAGGGCGAGCGTCACAACGGTTCTGGACGTGTTGGAGGACATATCATCCAGATCCCAACCGAACAACAGAGCCCGGTACGTACTGTCTATACCTACGCCGCCAATCGAATCGGGCAGGACTTTCGGGTTGAACTGGGCATCTGTCGCGGAGAAAATGATCTGCTTCTGCGGCGGACCAAAGGAGTTAAGAACGTCGAAATGAACGACGGGTGAACTCCGGAGGTATCTCCTGGACGTGCCCATTGCAGTGAAGGCCATGGGATCAAAGGGGCGAACAGAAACACCCAGTCCGGCGAGGCTGTCGTGCACATCGACTGCGCCGGTTACCTTGAAATAGCGGGCGAAAAAGAGGGAATCTTCCGGCGATCGCGTAATCCAGGCGGGCAAGACCCCGCCGCCCGTGATCAGGAGATTGCCCCCCATATCCAGGAACCGTGCGAGCGTGTCACGTTGCTGTGGGGTCGGGAGCGCCCACGCAGCGCGCCAGACCACAGATTCAAATCGGAAAAGCGCCGCCGTCGAGAACGTGTCCCCTTCCGCCCATGTCCAGCGGTGCACCGGGGGTGTCAGCGCAGCATAGAATGCATTGTGCGTAATTCCGTCGTCCGCGGGTGGTGTCCCTTCCACGAAAACGGTAGATGGTGAACCAACGGTCACCTGACCGGTGACTGACAGTGAACCAACGCGGGCCGTAATGGACACCCGTTTCGTCGCAACGTCAACAGGCGCGCGAACGACGAACTCCACCAGTGCTGCAGCGCCCGAATCCACCGCTGCGATGACCGAATCGGTCCCGGATGCGATGACCAGAGGATCAAGACCCGAAATCCGTACAATGATTGAGTCCCGCGCGTTCCCGATATTGCGAACGGTGACACCGATTCTGGCCGTCTCTCCCGGACGAATCACACGATCGCCATCGTCAATGACACTCAATCGTTCGGGAACAAGAATGCCGTGGTTCAGAAATGTGTCACGAAACCGCTGAAGCCTTGCAACGGTCGCCATACCGTAGGGCGAGGTATCTCCTGTTTTTGCGGCGTAGTACCGTTCGAGAATCCTCCACAGGAGAGGATCGAACTTGCCGAAGAGGGACCAACCCCAGAGATAATCCGTCCCCGACCAGTCACCTGTTCCCGCGGTGCTCATGTTCACGGCGGGTGCAGTGAGGCTTTTGTTCCACATGATGGACGTCAAGGTGCGCGCGAAGCGCTGCATGTCAAGGTCGGTGAAGACCAGGTCACGCTCGTTCAGCCACCACGCGAATTCCAGTTCGAGGTTCGCGTGCGACGCGTCTTCGGCTCCGCTGTTGTTGTGGTATTTCCACGAGTAGGCGTCGTACGCGGGCAGGTAGAGAAGATGCCGTTTGAAGTATTCGCCCATCTCCACTGCGCGTTGGCGGTAGATCGTGGGCGGGTCACCCGGTTTCAACTGCGCATACCGTGCGGTTCGAACAACGTCGTCCATGAACAGCAGCATCGCGCCGAACACCGCGTATTGATTGTGGGGTGCGTAATCGAGCCCGTACCACTCGCGCACTGTGAGACCCCATTTAAAGCTCGCTGGCGGCGTGCCTGGCCACAGGCGCAGCCACTTCGCTGCAATGTGGTCGGTGAGAAAGGCCATATACGTCTGCGCTCGCCCGCCGAATTCCTCCCACAGTGTCGAGTCCTTGAACACCTCCGCGACCAGCTCAGCGACGGGTGTCATCACGTGCCCTTCGTGCACCATGTATTCATCGTACTGGTCAGAATAATGAGCCGTTCCCCAGCCAAGAAATCCATCGGCGTAGGCCGGGTCGTAGTATCCCGTGTCCGGATGATCCCATGCGTAGACTATCAACGAATCCGCGTGGGTACACACTCGCCCCAACCAGTACGGGTCTTTCGTCACGTGATACGCACTCATGAATGCGCGAAGAACGTACGATTCCCCCCACGCCAGAGTCCCGGAATCCCGAGTTCTGTGGTATGAATCGGCGTATTTCCCGTCCCACGCGATCATGCGGGCCATGAAATCGCCGGGCACGTCCGATGCTGTCGAGGTCGGCACAGCCAGACTCAACCACATCACACCGATCGCTGCACAGATATGTCCGCGCCATTTACCCACGCTGCATTCCTCCTCTGGTTGGCAGGCTGGCTCCTGCCTCGGTACAGGCTTCCAACAAACGGCCCATTGCCACAAGCCCGCTACCGGTCGGCGCTTCAGACTCCGAAAGAAACGTTAGGGCGAGAACGTGCCACAGAGCGGGGTCGCGCCGGGAAAAGAGTGCCCATCCCCATGTCGTTTTGCCTCCCGTCCAATCACCTTTTCCATCCGTCGACGCATTCACGCGGGGATCTTCCGCATCGCCGTTCCACATCACGTTGGCAAACGTCCCGGCGAACCGGTCCATGTCGCTGTCGGAGAACACAAGTCCGCGCTCATGCAACCACCAGGCAAACTCCAGCTCGAGGTTGGCGTGGGAAGTGTCTTCGGCGCCACAGGTGTCGTGGTATTTCCACGCGTACGCATCGGTCCCCGGAAGCGATTCGACATGGGCTTTGAAGTACGCGCCCATCTCAATGGCCTTCTGGCGATATACGGTCTGAGCGGCGGCACCCATGACCGAAGAGTAACGGGGATCCCTGACCACGTCATCCAGAAACACGAGTAGAGCGCCAAAGGCTGCGTACTGGTTGTGGGGAATGAAATCCAGTCCGCCCCAGTTCCGCACTGTCTCTCCCCATGCGAACTCCTCGTCACCGTCCCTTCGACGATCCCACACGTTGAGCCATTTTGCAGCGATATGGTTCTCAATGAACCTGACAAACCGCGTCGCATCTTCCCCGAACACCTCGTACAGACGCCCATCAGCGAACACCATCGCGGCAAATTCCGCAATTGGAGTACAGATGTGCCCGTCGTGCACCATGTATTCATCGTACTGGCCAGAGTACCTGTCCGTTCCCCACCCAAGGAACCCGTCAGCATACACCGCGTCGAACGGTTTGCCGTCCGGCGTGTCCTTCGCGTTTGCCAGTACGGCTCCTGCGTGCGCACACAGCCTTCGAATCCAGTAGACGTCGCCGGTAAAGCGATAGGCTCCAACGAAAGCCCGCAGGACGTACGCTTCGCCCCATCCCAGTTCCGCAGAATCGTCACTGGTGACCAGTTTGTCGGCGTGGTTCCTGTCCCAATCAACCAGACAAGCCACGTAGAGTCTCTTGAGAGCTTCGATAAGCGCATTCCTGGTCATTTGTCCCCCGAATTATCGCGCTACGGGCATGTTCGGCCATCCACTCACTCAATCACCACCATGCAGTAGGTCTCAACAGCGGGTATGACAAAACTCCCGTCTCCGCCGCGTTTCGCATCGCCTTCCACACCCTCGGGAGTGAACCAGTGTGCGCGTTGACCTCCGTAACGTATTCGCGCGGGACCGGCAGGAATCGGGTTACCGGACATCCCTTTCCCGAGCACGGGCAGGTCGTAATTCACCAGATGAACTACGGTTCGCCTCCCGTCTGGCGAACGGAACGCCGAAACGCGGAGACTGTAAGGCGCGTCCTGCAGAAACGTGCAGGGTTCACCCAGAAGTGTGTCGAGAAGTGGTACCAGCGCTGAACGCCGCACCTGTTCGGCCTCCGAAGCGGAAGCAACGCGGTCGGGCAGGCGGGCGACGAGGTCGAAGTCATTGTAGTCCTCCTCGCTGAGTTCGTACAGCTCCGGTCCCCACGTCGGAACGATATCTGATATCGAACGCACCTGCGAGGTTGCGGACACATCGAGCACATCACACAGCTTTTCGTCTCGTCGTGCTCCCGTTTCATCGAACGTTCCGCATTCACCGAGCAGGATTACCTTCCCGCCATTCCGGCAAAACCTCGCCATCCCGGCCACCTGGTCATTGCTCAGATGCCGCACCTCGGGAAGAACGAGAATCCGGAACGACGAAGTCTTCCCCTGCTCCAGATGCTCCGGCAGCAGGATGTCGAACAGCACGTGGTGATCCGACAGAGATTGCCGAAGACGGTACAGCGCCTCGAGGTGGGCGCGGTTATCCCAGTACATCTCGTCCAACGAGTGGAGTACGCCGACCGTGTGAAGCGAATCCATTCCTTCCAACACACTGGAATGCCGCTCGAACCACTCGCGCCAGAACCTCATGGTATCGGCTTCGGCAAACCCGCACTGAACAAATGCGCCACCTCCACCGGCCGCCGCTTCGGCATTGGCGAGGTTGATTGCCGCCCTGTCCGTCGCATTGTACAGGAGTACAACACCTCTCATCCCGTGCGCGGCTGCCATTTTGTACTGCAGGATATTGTCAACAATCCGGTCGGCGCCGAATCTGCCCGCCTGCTGCATCTCCTCGAACATCAGCAGATCGCATCCGTTCCGGATGTACCGCATACCGTGGCCAACGCCCCTGCGCGAGAAAAATCCCTCGATGGTGCACATCGGCGAATTGTTCGGAAGCACGAAGAACCCAGGCACGTGCTCGCGTCCCGCATCTCGGAGCGCTGCGAAAAGCTGGCCGAACGCCCACGCTCGGAACCGCTGTGTTTCCACCCACAACAGGCCGGCACCCTCTTCTCCCAGTCTCACGTCGCCAAGTGATGCGAATCCGAATCTTCGTTTCAACTCGCTTTCGGAGTACCGGGTCGACAGGTATTCACCAAACCAGCGATCGTCGTGAGGGGTTCTCCCTATAAGGGTATTGACGTCGAGAAAAACACCGTCGTACCCGCATCGAGCCACAAGGTCGGTGCACGCGTGCAGGAAACGCCGCACCTCCGGGTGCGAGATAGTTGTTTCACACGCCAACATGCCCGGGTGGCCCGGGAAAGGACGCGGCTCACGCGAGAACCAACTCTCTGGTGGTCCGGGTTTTTCCCCGATGCCGAGAGCCGAGTATTCCTCCCACCGGTCATAAAGGTTCCAGAATCCGGTTCTTTTCTCCGGGTCACCGATGATGAGCATCGTTATGAGGTACGGAACCGCCCACTTCACGCCCGCCTCGTGTAGGGAATCCACGTACTGACGCAACTCGGACATGCGGGCAGGAATACCCTCAGGGTCCAGGTACTTCATGTCCCGGGGAGTGAACTGAATTGTGTTGCCCGTAGCGCTGTTAAGCGGAACGTCATGCCCGCAGTGCAGCAGAGTCGGGCGCCCGCGCCTCACATCTGACAGAAACTGCTCGTTGCCGACGTAGTCTTGCCCGTAACCGATCTCGTACGTGAACGGGGTACTGCTTGTCCATGGTGGTCTCATCGGCGTCTCCTTTCCCCTTCGACTAAGGTAGCGCGGCGACGATGCTCATACAAAGGGCGTCAGCTTGACCGTTTTGCCGCCCGTGGCGTACATTCTTTTGTGCCCGGTGTACCGGATTGAAGAGGCAGCACCAATGACGGATACGCGCACCAGAGTCGATGAGTTGATTGAGGAATCGTACCTGATTTCTCTGCCCGAGGATGCCATTCGGAAGGATGTCCTTCAGTTTCTTGACTCGTGCGAAAGAATAGCGGCACAAACGCGTGACGAATCAAAGCGGCAGGAGATGCAGCGGCGACTGAAGATGTTCAGACAACTGGGCCTTCGTCTCGATTCTGCCGCGGAACTGAGTGAGGAGATAGACCAGTGGATGGCCTGGTCGCCTCACGACATGCTTGCGCACCGGGCCGCAAGGTTGAAACTGCTCGTGCTCGATGCACTTGCAGCGGTCGACCCGAGTGTCCCATCACGCGTCGGGAAGGAAAGATTCCCTCAGAGTGGCGCACGTGGCGCGAGCGACACGGGTCCCGTTTCCCGTTCGAACATTCTCCCGTATCCAAGGCGACGCAAGGTCGCGCGCAAACTGGCGGTGTGGGCATTGCGGGTGGCCTACGGGATCCTTCTCCTCTCGGCGATAGCCGTCTTCACGTACAGATTCCTTCGTTAAGGAGTGGGTGCGATGCCGCGATTCCAGGTACTCCGGGCGATCGCCGGAGTGCTGATTGGCATTGCAGGCCTCGTGAGCACTCCTGAAGCCGCAGTGTCTTCATACTACGTGTGTGAGCAGGCTGCGTATCCGGTGAACTCCATGGGTAAGGCGTATGGCGGGTCCCCCGCATTGGAGGCGGGTTTGCGTTTCGGCTCCTCGTCAGTGGACTACCGCGTGTCAACGGCATACACCATGCTGGTGTCTGCCAGCGATACGTTGCCGGCCGTCGTACATCACGGGAGTGTCGCCGGCGACGTGATTTTTCCCCGCGCGTTTGGCGCCGAGCGATTGTACGGGTTCGCCGGGATCGGCTTCGGCACCCGCCGTCTCCCGGAAGGGCGCATCGTGTACGACGAGCGTAAGGTGGACGCTCCCTGGTCGCCTTACGGCTATTACGTAGTGCAGGATACCGTTTCGGGTGGATTCGGCGCACGCGTGTTCGACCTTATCGGGCGTGCCGGAATAGGGTATGTGTTCCACGAATCTCCGCGTTGGCGGGGGGCAGTCGAGGTTCGGTACCAGGCGGCGTTCGGCGTCGGGAATCCGCCCGGAATCACCCTCGACATGCGCACGGACGAGACGATAGGTGCGGGAGTGACGATCGAATGGGTCAGAGCGTACCGGCACCGATGACAAACGAGGAATCATGCCGCGAAGAACAGACATTCACCGAATAATGCTTATCGGGTCCGGCCCGATAGTAATCGGTCAGGCGTGCGAGTTTGACTACTCGGGTACTCAGGCATGCAGGGCACTGAGAACTCAGGGGTATGAGGTGATCCTCGTCAACAGCAACCCTGCAACCATCATGACGGACCCGGATTTCGCAAACCGCACCTATATAGAGCCTATCACTGCTGACGTGTGCGCGAAAATCATCGAGCGCGAGAAACCGGATGCATTGCTGCCCACCGTCGGAGGCCAGACGGCTCTCAACACGGCAGTGGAACTGGCCGAAAGCGGCGTATTGGAGAAGCATGGTGTCGAGTTGATAGGTGCGAAGCTGGAAGCCATTCACAAAGCGGAAGACCGCAAGCTGTTTCGCGAGGCGATGCGCAGAATCGGTGTCGACCTGCCGCGGAGTGGGTACGCGTACTCCCTCGCAGAAGCCCGGAAGATAGTCGAAACTACGGGTTTCCCGGCAATAATCCGACCATCCTATACACTCGGAGGAACTGGGGGAGGGATCGCGTACAACACGGAGGAATTCGGCGACGTCGTTTCAAACGGTCTCGAGCTCAGTCCCATTCACGAGGTCCTTATCGAGGAATCGATCATCGGCTGGAAAGAGTACGAACTGGAGGTGATGCGAGACCTTGCGGACAACGTCGTCATCATCTGCTCGATAGAAAACCTGGACCCGATGGGTATTCATACTGGCGATTCCATCACTGTGGCACCCGCGCAGACACTGACCGACAAAGAGTACCAGTGCATGAGAGACGCCGCAATCGCCGTCATCCGTGAAATCGGCGTTGAAACCGGCGGGTCGAATGTCCAGTTCGCCGTCGACCCCGCAACCGGACGCATGGTGATTATCGAGATGAATCCTCGCGTCAGCAGGTCTTCTGCTCTTGCGTCGAAGGCCACCGGATTCCCCATCGCCAAAATCGCCGCCATGCTGGCAGTGGGATACACATTGGACGAAATCCCGAACGACATCACCAAGGTTACTCCCGCTTCGTTCGAACCCACCATCGATTACTGCGTCGTCAAGATTCCCCGGTGGGCATTCGAGAAATTCCCCGGTGCGGAACCCCGGTTGGGAATCCAGATGAAATCGGTCGGCGAGACAATGGCCATCGGCAGAACATTCAAGGAAGCGCTGCAGAAGGGCCTGAGATCACTCGAAATCGACCGACACGGGCTGGGATCGGACGGGAAAGACGCCGGGGTACCGGCGGACGATGCCGTGGCGTTTTTGAAAGCAAACCTTCCCGTCCCCACGCCAGCAAGGTTGTTCCAGATTCAGGCTGCCTTCGAAGCCGGTTTCACAGTGGAAGATGTGGCGGAGCTGACAAAGATCGACCCCTGGTTCCTGCGCAATATGAAGGAGATCGTGGACTTCTCGGCCCAGTTGCGCACCTTCGCGACGTGACAGATGGCTTCGCGCGACGTCATAGCCACATCCTGGACCGACCGGGTTCCCATCGGTTAGCAACCTGAAGCGAAGGCATGCGGCTTTCGGAATGAACGAAGGGCGCGTTTCCCGCCCCTTTTTGATCTCGTGCGCTCAGTACCGCCTCAATCTGTATGCCTGGAGGGAATGAGGATGACGCTTCGCGAGCGAGCAATGACAGTGTTGCGCGGCGGTATTCCGGATGCGGTGCCGTGGTTCACCGATCTTACGTACTACCAGCACGGGACCACGCAAGCGGGAACATTGGAGGCGAAGTACCGGGGCAGTGAAGGGTTACTGCAACTTCATCGCGACCTCCGAGTAGGTGTCTACCTCTTCACACCGCCCTTGGTCACCATCGAGCGAGACCCGACACTTTTTTCGATCGAAGAGAAGGATATCGGCGACGGCAAAACCCTTCGGGTTTTTCGTTCTCCGGAAGGATCGCTTACGAGCGTAACACAGCGTTGCGAGGATTCCTTTTCGTCGGCAATCCTCGAGTATCCGGTGAAAACAGCCGACGATCTGCGGGTAGTTGTTGCGTGGTATCAGGGTGCTTCCTACTCGCCGAACTACGATGCCGTTGTGGCATGCGACGCTCACTGGGGAGACGACGGGCTCGGGGTACCGTTGACGCCCCGCACGCCGCTGGCCGCTCTGGTGGCGGAATGGTGCGGGGTGAACAATCTGGCGTATCTTGTTGCCGACGCACCGGCGGAGGTGGAGGCAACCCTCGACGCCATGCGCAGGGCGGAAGACGAGCTGTACCGCCTGACATGCGCGGCGCCGTACCCGGTGGTGGAGATCCCCGACAACCTCTCTGCAGAGGCGGTGGGCGGCCTCTGGAGACGCTTCAGCAGGGATTACTACAGGGAACGTGTGGCCGCGCTGCACGCCTCCGGGAAAGTAGTCGGATGCCACATCGACGGTACGCTGGGCCACCTGTTCGCCGACCTTGTCGCGGCTGGTATCGACTTTCCTGAGTCAGTGGTTCCGGCGCCGGTAGGTGACCTCACTCTCGAGCAGATCCGCGACGCATCGAGTCCGAACACGATAATCTGGGGTGGGATACCGTCGGCAATGTTTGCGCCGCCTTTCGAGCGCGACTGGGTTCTGTCGTTTGCCAAGAGAGTGGTAGCGGTGCTGGGCGAGGAGAGGGGATTGGTGTTGGCGGGCGCCGATCAGGTTCCCCCGAATGGTGACATCGACCTGGTACGAAGGATCGGGGACCTTCTGGAGGAACTGGGGCCGCCGACGCAAATCGGGTCTTGAGTTGGCAGGCAACCTGCCTGACGAGACAGGATAAGAACAGGCGTTCTGTTCCGGTCGCCGTTCAGCCGGTTCCCATTGCAAACAAGGCCGCCTGCTGTTCCAGCGTTCCGGCGAAGCGTTCCAGAGTTGCCGCCGTCTCCGCCAGATCGTCACGGAGCGGCGTCTGCCGCAGCCGGGAGACCTCCACGCGGTACCGGGCAGCCTGTTCACGCGATATGGCCGCCGCAAGGCGCAAGTTCTGGGACGTCGTCTGAGCGTGATCAGCTATCGTCTGTTGCATCGAAGCCGATACTTCCCCCGGAGGCGCCCAGCCTGCCGCGAGACGAGACCGCTCCAGTGCGGAACGCGTCTGTTCCAATACCAGTGCTGACAACGTATCGAGCAACAACGTTTCCGTCGCCCGGAGTGCCCTTCTGACACGCAGGTATCGATCTGCGGCGGAAGGAAGCGGCTGCCCGACATACGCCGCGACCGTTTCAGAGAAGCTCCGCACGGCAGCTCTGTAGGCCTCGATCTGACGGCTTACGGAATCCATCCGGGTGACGTAGCGCTGGTATTCATCCAGTTTTGCCGCGTGTTCTTCACCTGAAAGAAGCCGTGGATCCACCCCTCCGAGGTCTGGAAGGTCCGGCATCCGGATTTGCGGAGGCTGTGGCGCCGCCCTGGAAAGAGCTATTCTTGCCTCTCCGGGGAGGCTATCCGCAGCAGTTCGAAGCATCACAACAACACTGTCGACCATTTCCGGTGACCGGAGCAGGTGGCGCAACCCTTCCCTCGACAGCCTCATTGCGATCTCGCCGTCTCGCCATTCCTGCCTTCGCCGCCAGGCGAACCGCTCCGCCATCCACTCCTCGGAGCGCACCGTCTGCGCGCCTTTGCGGGCCTGGTCATGCGCCTGAAGGAAACCCGAGGGGCCAAAAATGTAGGGGCGGAACACATCGTTGACCATTCTACTCTGTAACACAAAATCGAAGAAAGGATCCGCAATCCTTGCATCCCGGCGTGCGAGATCCGTGACTTTCTCCCAGAGAAGCGGTTCTGCACGAGCCAACCACCGGCTGGCCCGGCGCTCAATGTAAATTGTCTGCAGCGCTTCTTCGCGCGCGACGAGGGAATCCCGCTGCTGCGGTATGGCGGCGAGTTGTTCCCGTGCAAGGGAAACCCACTCGCTCACGTCCCGATCCCCGGTGCCACCCGAAAATCCAAGGGAATCCGCGAGATGGAGTATCTGCTGGTGTTCTCTGATCGCCTGATCCAATAGCTGCCGGGAGAGATTCAGGTCGCGTATGGTCTGCTCGAGGAGTTCAGTTCCCGGTTGTCGTTCCGCGGCGTAGTCGAGGCCGCCGGTGTTCCATTCCTGCAGCGCATACGCGCGGAAAAAGAGCGCCTCAAACGTTGCCCGCGCGTAGTGGAATTCCAACGCTCTGTTGTAGGCTTCTCTGGTACGAACGAGGAGCGCCGCGCGTTGCGCGCTGTCTGCCGCGTACCGCTCCAAGCGCAGAGGGGAGTCCCGGTAGGCAACGTGCGTCATCGCGGCAAGCGAAAGCGCTGATTGAGCTGCATAGGGAAGCGCAAGAGAACGTGCGTTCCCTGAAAGCCTTTCAAACGTTGAAAGGACATCCCCGTACGCGTTTTGTGCAACGTCTTCCCGACCTGAGTTCGCGGTGAGCTCGCCAAGGTAAAACATGCGCTGTACGCGCTCCAAATTCGCACGTGTGGACCGCAGTCTGGCGAGTTCCGCGTCGGGATTGAAGCCGGAACTGGAGCCCTGCGCCGATGCGGGATTCGCGAGGAAGCACGAGATCAGGACGGCCACAATCGCCGCCACGCAGAAGTGCGGGCATCCAAAGGAGATGGAGGGTATACCCGAAGTCCCTGTCAATGGGGCAATCAGGATCCGGTTTCGCATACCTGCGCCCTCAACCGGCTCGCGCCCGCAGTTCCGCGACCTTCGCGCGGATCCGCTGTGCGTCGGATACCCCCGGTGCAAGCTCGAGGTAGGTGCTGTATTCGCTCGCCGCTTCGCGAAGCATCTCTCTCCAGTCCGTATCCGCGGCAACTCCGTACACGTTGCGTGCTGGTTCTCCCCGCAGTTCCGCCGAGGCAAGGCGAACACCGATGGCTTCGTACGCGAGTGCGAGGTTGTAATGGTATATCGCTTCGCTCCCTTCCGCGGCGATCGCGCGGCGATAATACTCCACGGCATTCGAAAGCTCGCTCCGGTAGTAATGCACCAGGCCGATGTTGTTCAGAACTCGTGCCCACTCCGCGCGAATCTCAAGGGCACGACGGTACTGCTCCAGAGCCTCTTCGAACCGCCCCTGTCGTTGGTAGGCGTATCCGAGATTGTATCGGGAGTAGGCGTTGGCGCTATCGAGGCGGACAGAGGCTTCGCATTCCTGGATCGCACGTTCGACATCGCCGCTCTGCACATACATGAAGCAGAGATTGTTCCGGAGTTCAGGCACGTCAGGATTGTACGTAATGGCTGATTCCAGTGCCGCGGCACGCTCTCGCTCATCATTCGAGACCAGGGCGAGGCCGTTCTGAGCGAGGAGATTTCGGGAATTCAATTGCAGTGCGCGACGGAAACTCCGTTCGGCCAGTTCTCGTTTGCCGAGACGGTAATTCGACATGCCTATGAGGGCGTGCGCCTCATCGGAGCAGGGATTCAATTCAAGCGCAAACCGAAACTGCTCGATGGCGTCTGCAAATCGCTGCGCTTCATAGTACCGGGTTCCAAGATCCAGATACGCGTGCGTAAAATCGACGTCAGAGGCAAGTTCACCACTCTCCCCCTCAGGTGCAGGCGCAACACGGACCTCAGGTGCATGGCCGCAGCCCATCACGAGCAAGATTGCAGCCGCACTACTCAACAGGCTCTTTGCCACCCATTTTCTTCGTCTCAGAACGCTCACCTGCGGACATTCCTCCGTGGGTGCTTCACCAGCGGCAGTTTCCACTCTTTATACATACACCGAAACGTCGAATATCTATCCCGGTTCACATTGCATGCACCTGGTCCGAAAACGAAACCCCCGTTACCCAGCCGGCAACGGGGGTCCAGAAGATATGGTGCGGAAGGCCGGACTTGAACCGGCACGCCCTAACGAGCATAGCGCCCTCAACGCTACGTGTCTACCAAATTCCACCACTTCCGCACGCGGTGTGTCTCTGTTACTGAGGTCCTCCGGGGGTTGTCGTCGGAACCGGCGCGGGTCTTCCCTGGGGTGCCTGCGACGGAGCCTGTGGACTCGGCGCAACCTGGGCGGGCGCCGTCTCCGACAGGCGGCGCTGGGCCTCCGATTGCCCTTCCGGCACTGTGACCGCGCTTTTGCCCAATATGCTAATCACGACACACAGCAACATGAACGTCGCTGCGAGAGCGGTCGTCGTCTTGGTCAGAAACGTGGCAGCTGCGCGTCCACCCATGAACTGTGAGGATCCTCCGAACGTTCCGGACAATCCTTCGCCTTTTCCCGATTGGAGCAAGATGGACAACATCAGGAACAGACAGACCGCCACAAAAAGGATTTTCAAAAATATCATGTTGGCACGCCTCTTTTCCAAGTCCGGCGTCTCTCGGTGGTCAGACAGCCGCTTTCACTATAGCCGCAAAGGAGTCCGCCTTGAGCGCAGCTCCACCGATGAGCCCGCCGTCTATGTCCGGCTTTCCCATGAGCTCTTTCGCGTTTTCCGGTTTCATGCTGCCGCCGTACTGAATCCGGACGGTGTCTGCAATTGCCGAGTTCGAGATTTGTTTCAGAACGTTGCGAATGAACGCGTGTACTGCCTGTGCCTGATCCGGAGTGGCCGTTTTTCCCGTGCCGATTGCCCATACTGGTTCGTACGCGATCACGACTTTGCCCACCTGGTCCGGCGAAAGCCCCAGAAGGCCTCCCGTAACATGCTCCTTGACGATCGTTTCGGTCTGGCCGTCTTCCCGTTCCTCGAGCGTTTCACCCACACAGAGGATAGGCGTAAGTCCCGCAGCCAACGCCGCTTTCACCTTTTTGTTGATTTCGGAGTTTGTCTCGTGGAAGTACTGGCGGCGTTCAGAATGGCCAAGGATCACGTACCGGCACCCGAGAGTGAGCAGCATTTCCGCGGACACCTCGCCGGTGTAGGCCCCATTCTTTTCCCAGTGCATGTTCTGTGCGCCGAGTTCGATATTCGTTCCCACGAGCGCCGGTGCAACAGCAGCCAGCGCGGTGAACGGCGGACACACGACGACGTCAACATTGCTGACGTCCGACACGAGAGGCCGCAGTTCGCCCACGAGAGCAGCCGCTTCTGCAGCCGTTTTGTTCATTTTCCAGTTGCCCGCCACGATTCGGCGTCGCATGCAGAAACCTCCCGACGTGAAAACCCGGGTTGAAATCTACCGGGATTGGGTTACCCTGACCGCAAAACAGGATTTTGGAAGATTTTAATAATACGGGATGATGTCGCTGATGCGCAATACCCGCGCCATTTCCTTCACACGCCAGATCGCGCTGTGGAGCGCGTGAAGCCGGAAATACAGAGAAGCGTCGCCCGTACCGTTGAGCGACGCTTCTCCGACAGAGCGCTGACGAGACCTATTTCTGAGTGAGAGCCGCTACTCCCGGAAGTACTTTACCTTCCAGATACTCCAATGAAGCGCCTCCTCCCGTGGAAATATGCGACATCCGTTCCGCCAACCCGGCCTGGGTGATGGCTGCCGCGGAGTCACCCCCGCCGATGACGCTGATAGATCCCTTGTCGGTTGCCTCTGCCACCGCATGTGCGATGGCGGCTGTACCTTTCGCGAAATTCGGCATTTCAAACACACCAAGCGGACCGTTCCACACGATCGTTTTTGCCGATTTGATTATGTCCGAGAACTCCTTGACCGTCGCAGGGCCGATGTCCACGCCCTCCCAGCCGGCAGGAATCTCGTCTCGTTTTGCGACTTTTGTGGTGGCATTGTTGTCAAAGGCGTCGGCAATTACTGTGTCCACCGGCAGGACGATTTTCTTGCCCGCTTTGGAAAGCAATTCCCGCGCGAGGTCGATTTTGTCCGCTTCGAGGAGCGATTTGCCGATCTCCAGACCCATAGCCTTGTAAAACGTGTACGCCATTCCGCCACCGATAAGAAGCGCGTCAACCTTTGGCAAGAGGTTGTTGATCACGTCAATCTTCCCACTGATCTTGGACCCGCCCATGATTGCCACAAAGGGCCGCGCAGGTTTTTCCAACGCCTCGCCAAGGTATTTGAGTTCCTTTTCCATCAAGAAGCCTGCCGCGTTCTGCTTGAAATGCGCAGTGACGCCCACCGTTGACGCATGCGCACGGTGAGCGGTGCCGAACGCATCATTCACGTACACATCGCCCAGCTTCGCGAGTTTTGCGGCAAACTCGGGATCATTCGCCTCCTCTTCCTTGTGGAAACGGAGGTTTTCCAGCAATACGACATCGCCGTCTTTCATTCGTCCCACAACAGCTTCCGTTTCCTCGCCCACGCAGTCTGGCGCCAGCACAACCGGTTTGCCCAGAATCTCCGCCAACCTTTTCGCAACCGGCGCAAGGCTCTGTTTTGGATCGGGCTTGCCTTTGGGGCGTCCAAGGTGCGCCATAAGGATAAGCTTGCCACCGCGGTCGATGATCCAGCGGACCGTTTCCAGAGTTGCCTGAATCCGTGTTTCGTCGGTGATGTTCTGGTTTTCGTCCAACGGAACGTTGTAGTCCTCGCGGACGAGGACACGCTTCCCTCGAACGTCTATGTCACGAAGAGTGAGTGCCGCCATTGAGTGGTCTCCCCGATGGATGCTGGTTTTCCCGAAACACGAGGGGCGCACCCCGGTGCGCCCCTCACATGATACACTCTGTTACGCATTTCGTGTGCGGGGCTTACGACACCCACATTTTCGCGAGGTCAACCACGCGGTTCGAGAAGCCCCATTCGTTGTCGTACCACATGCACACTTTGACAAGCGTTCCGCCAAGAACCATGGTGCACTTCGCGTCAAAGATGCTGCTGTGAGGATTCCCAACGATGTCGCTGCTGACGATCGGGTCTTCTGTGTACTCGAGAATGCCCTTCATCGGGCCTTCCGCCGCCGCTTTCACGACCGCGTTCACTTCTTCCTTTGTGGTCGCTTTGCCCACGACAACGGTGAGGTCCGTCATTGATCCGTCCGGCACCGGAACGCGGAGCGCCTGACCATCCAGCTTGCCTTTGAGTTCGGGAATCACCTCGCCGATTGCGCGGGCGGCGCCCGTAGTCGTCGGAATGATGTTCATGGCGCCGGCGCGGGCCCGACGAAGGTCGCTGTGGTTGAAGTCAAGGATGACCTGGTCGTTGGTGTACGCATGGACGGTCGTCATCATTCCGCTGACGATCCCGAACGTATCGTTCAGGATTTTCGCCACCGGAGCGAGCGAGTTCGTCGTGCACGATGCGTTCGAAAGGAGCTTCCAGGACTTGTCCAATGTCTTGTCGTTCACGCCGACAACGATGGTGCCGTCAAGCTTCCCTTTCGCAGGGGCGCTCAGGATGACACGCGGTGCACCGGCGTCGAGGTGCATCTTGAGCTGTTCCGCGTCGGTGAAACGGCCGGTGGATTCCAACACGAGGTCCACGCCAAGCGCCTTCCACGGCAATTTGGAGGGATCCTTTTCCTTGCTGACCGGAATCTTCTTGCCGTTGACGACGATGTTTTCGCCTTCGGATGAGACGTCGCCCGGGAACCTGCCGTGGATAGAATCGTACTTGAGAAGGTGAGCAAGAGTCGCCGCGCTTGTCAGATCGTTGATCAGGAGTGTGTCCACCCCGCCTTGCGCCACCGCAGCGCGAAACACCAAGCGCCCAATGCGCCCGAACCCGTTGATACCCAGTTTGATCGCCATAGTATCCTCCAAATTTGCGTGTGAGCCCGAAATACAAACCTTGAGAGCGCCCGACAGGCAGTGTGATCAGCCGAAGAATTTCTTCGCCACATCGAGCCTGTCAGTCGGAACCGTTTTCAATTCACCCACTGCATCCGCAAGCGGCACGGCTACCATCTCGCCGCCGCGCAATGATGCCATCTTGCCGAACTCGCCAGCGTTAATCATGTCTACGACTTTGACACCGAGTCGCGTTCCCAGGACACGGTCGAACGCAGTGGGATCGCCGCCACGCTGGAGATGGCCGAGCTGGATGTGGCGAGTTTCAATCCCGGTGCGTTCCTGCAGTTCTTCCGCAACTACTTCGGCGATACCACGCCCGCTTCCGAGGCGGATGTGACCGAATGAGTCCTTTTCCGCGGACCTCTGAAGCTTGGCGGTGAGCTTGGGATCTTCAGCCCCTTCGGCGATTGCGACCATGGCGTATTTCTTCCCGGCCGCGTACCGTTCCCTGCACAGTTTCTCGATCTCGTCCGTATCGAATGGGACCTCGGGAATCGCGATGTAGTGGGCTCCGCCGGCCATTCCACCGTGAAGAGCCATCCATCCTGCGTGGCGGCCCATGATTTCAACAACCATAATGCGCTGGTGCGCTTCGGTTGTAGTGTGAAGACGGTCGAGCGCTTCCATCACGCGATTGATTGCCGTATCAAACCCGAACGTGTAATCGGTCGCGTTCACATCGTTGTCGATGGTCTTGGGAACTCCCACGACGTTTCCACCGGCGTCCGCGAGTTTCTTCGCCACGCCGAGCGTATCTTCGCCACCGGCGGCAACGAGGCAGTAGACGTTGAGATCGGCGAGATTGCGCTTCACGATCTCAAACCCATCTTTCACCTTGGCCACGTTCGTCCGCGACGAGTAGAGGATGGTTCCTCCCTGACGGTGGATATCGTACACACGTTCTTTCGTAAGGATTTCGTAATCCTTTTCGAGCATCCCCGCCCAGCCACGCAGGAAGCCGAGTACCTCATATCCGGAGTCAATTGCACTCACCGTCACTGCTCTGATTACCGCATTCAGGCCCGGCGCATCTCCTCCGCCGGTCAGGATTCCAATTCGCTTCATCTGCTTCTCTCCGCTGTCCTTCGGTGGGGTGTGGCGCGCGGGTGTGAGGATTCTACCGTGCAACCTCGGCAAAGACCCGGCGTGTACCGTGAAAAGGCGGTTTGCCGCCGCCGTAGAAATGCCTCAGATCAGAGTTTTAAGGTACAGCGAGCGCGGAAATGGGTCAAGGCGGCGACGCGAAGGA
Source organism: Candidatus Latescibacterota bacterium (assembly GCA_029547385.1). Taxonomy (GTDB): domain Bacteria; phylum Latescibacterota; class MWCZ01; order MWCZ01; family MWCZ01; genus MWCZ01. Next base: position 7,060 of record JAKPPK010000447.1, on the reverse strand, counting down.
TTAGTACGCTGAGATCCTGTGGTACCTTCTCCTCGACTTTAACGTTTGATGGGATTCAGCGCGTCATGTGGATGACTGAAGTCCAGAGTTACCCGTACGTTTTGCCAACTGGTGTTTCAGGATCGTGTAACGGAACGCGCCAGGTTTCCAAGGGGCACTACTGAATTCATCTGGAATGCAGTCTTGATCAATCCCCAATCATCACCAGCCGTTCTTTCGTCACGCGCTGATTGCTCTTCAAATCTCTTACGGTGATTATCAGGGTGTATTCGCCTTTCGGTATACCGGAGGTAGACAGTTGGAAATGTTGGTACTCGGATCCGCGAATCCCCTCCATGACGCGTGCCACACCCACCCGGCGGGAGCTGCCACCGAGTATTCTGCCGATGCTGCCAAGGATGCTGCCACCTTCGCCAGCACCGGTGCGGAATGCGTGCTCCACTTCGTATTCTGTGTCGCCGTAGTCCGTGCCACGTGTGAGATTGTAGATTTCAAAATACACGTGGATAGGTTGCCCTCGTCTGAACGAGCGAGAAGCCATCGGGAGAATGTGCAGCCCGTTTCGGACGAACTTTCGCGCGCTGGTGCTATCAGCGGGGCGGATGGAACCTGCCACCACGATGTCACTCATAGCCAGAGTTGAGCTGTCGAATTTCGCGATCGGCACGTTTTCCCGGTACGCCTGCAGTCGTCCCGAGCCGACGTCCTCCGCCTGCACGGAAAGGAGCACGCGCTGCCCGCCGTCGAGCACCATTGATCGGGTGTCCACGTGGATGCTACCTCTGTCCTGGCTGGGGCGGGTCGGCGAGATCAGGTCCGTTCGGTCAAGAAAACGGCCCTGCACATTCCACAACGTGTCGAAAACGGCAAACCCGTTCTGTACGGTCGCTTTGAAGGTTCCGTCGTCCTGGGCACGGAATTGCAGATCCGCCATAGGGAGCCCGTAATAAATGTCAACCTCGGTTTTGCTTGTTGTGGGCTCCCGAAACTGCGCGACGTAGTAGTAGAAATTGAAAGGAGCCTGCTGCGCGTCATACTCGAATTGTTCCGGAACCTCCATCGCGGCGATGGTCAACTGCTCCTGCGGTGCGTATTGCTGCATCACAGTGGCCTTATTCATGTCAGTTGTCGGCGGAGGCGTGGCAAACCGGAAATCCCCGCGGCCGATTCGGTCCACGAACGTGAGATTGAGCCCATTCAGAACTCCGGTGTACGTCCATTCCTCCCACCTGATGAGCTGTGCCTGCGCCATGGCGCTGAACGTGGGCACCTGCTCCCTCGCCTGTTGCGTTGACGTCACAGCGGATGCAGCCGCTTCATCGCTGCCTGTGTCGCCGGTTTCGCCCACATCTCCGTACTGCTGACCGGTTGTTGACGTAGACTGCGTCGGTTGGCCCGACTCGAAACCCGATTGCAGCATCTGAACGGGGTCCACGAGAGGAAACACCGGCAGAACACCCCGTTGAAGACTTTCCGGAGGGTTCGTCCCGTAGATCGCGTTCATGTATCGCTCGCGAACCATATCTACGTTATGATTCGTGCTGAAGTTGGGGTTACTTGATGAAGCCCGCTGGTCGGGTTCTCCGTAACGGATGTACACCTGTCCCCTGTCGTCCCACGGCTGCCTTCCCCGCGAGAAATGACGTTTTGCATACCACACGCGACGGAAATGCTCCAGCATTCGTTCGTTCACCGCGGTTGCCGGCGTCGGATCGCGTCTGAGCCAGAACTTCTGAAGGAAAATGGCCTTCTGTTCGCCGGAAACGCGTTGCACATACGCAGCTTCCTGAGGGCTCGTGATAAGGCTGATATCCTCGTAAAGAGCGCGTTCGTCTTCCGGAAGAAGCTGAAGAGCCTGCATGTACGCCTCGTGTGCCCGGGCAAATTGCCTGTCGCCCATGTAAGTTGCAGCAAGCGCCAGACTGAGTTCCCCCTCTTTGCCGGACGTGTTGAGCAACGCGTCGTAAAGACGCTGTCGTGCATGCCAGTAATGCTGTTTGTCCAGAAGCGTGTACCCCAGCCGGATCATGGTTTCCCCGTGCTGGGGATTCGCACGTAACTGGGCTTCATAGCTGATGATCGCCTCGTCCAGTTCCCCCGAATCCTCCTGAAGGCGCCCCAGTTCGTAGGCAGCGGAAGGATGATTGGGGGCCACTTCCAGCACGCGCCTGTATGTTCGCTTCGCCGCAAACCTGTCGACGAAACCTGATGCCTGGATGCGCGCGACCTCAAGCAAGGCATCAGCAAACCGGTTGTTTTTGCGAAACGCTTCCTGGAAGCGCGTCTTCGCCCGGTCTCTCTGCCCGCGTTTTTTGAGAATCAGGCCTTCGCCAAACTGCTTGTAACCCTTGTTGCGGTCCCAGCTTTCCGCCTGTTCAAACAAGCGTTTCGCTGCATCGATGCTATCTTTGGAAACCAGGATACGGCCAAGCCCAACCGCCGCAAGCGCGAAACGGGGATTGATGCGGAGTGCGGTTCGGTACAGGACCTCCGCACTGTCAGAGTCTCCGTTCGCCAACTGGACGGCAGCGTGATTTACGAGGGAGGTCGCTTCGTCGTCCTGGCCCCGGACGTGCGAAGAACACACCAGGATGATCGTGAGCAAGATCAACGCGGTAACTTTCGTTCTCATCCAGAAAATCTCCCGGATCGACGTTTCACACCCACCAGTTTCGAGAACACCCAGACACACTCAGTTGAAGCGCACCAGCCGCCGAATCCCGAATCCCGCCGACATATAGAAGACACCGGTGAAGCCCTCTCCCTGCGCGACAGACTCGTGCCAAAGGCTGAGAAGCAAGGTCGTGTCGTTGACCGCACTCAACACGTTCCGCGGTACAACAACGGAATCGTCCTCTGCGGCGGCTGTAGTGGTCCAGAGTGTGTCACCGAGCGCGCCATTTGCGGAAAGCCTGTGCAGTTGCAGACCGACGCCTCCCCCGGTGATCCCAGACCAACGCACCACAATGGGTTCATCACGATTCAGATAGCTTCCCGCTGCCGGAGAAACCATGACGGGACGAGACGCGGGCAACCCTATCACATTTCGAACGCTGCGCCATGTCGTCGATACATCCACCTGAAGGATTTCCGCTGGTTGCAGTGGAATCGAATTTCCGAAGAGGGCCTGATTCCCCGCGGTCAACACCCGGGGAACTCTTGTTCCGTTCACGGTTACTGCAGCATTGTCGGACACTCCGTCGCCAAACAAGTACACGCTTATGGTATCCAACGGTGAGCTGGCAGTCCGCCGTTCGTCAACAAGACTGTACGCACGGAAATCCCCGTACAGCGGGAGAGGACTCCGCGACGCAAACGGGCGATTCTCGCACCCATCGACGCACTGGATGACAAATGCCAGCGTCGCAACCGACGGTGCGAGTGCGTACAGGCGCCGTTTCGAATATGTTGCGGCGTTCTTCCTCGGCCGAACACGGGGCAGGAAGAGAAGAGCGCGTATGCACAGTCTCGTGGAACGCATGGTATGAATAACGTGCCAAATCAGCGAAAACCCCAAGGAGTGCGATACGGGGTTGCCCCACACGTCCTCGGGATTATACCCTCGTAGACGACTTCAGGTTTCCTGAGAACACGGATTTGAGGGCTTCAGATAACATGCGAAAAGGATCAAAGTTCTTCCTTGCAGGTTGCATAAGTATTGGATTGTTCGCGACCTGCATCGTGGACGCCTTCGCTACCGAAACGCCATGGCGTTGCATTGCGGCGTCACTGGACTCCATCGTCCAACGGCGGGCTCTTGCTCCCGCACAGGTAGGAATCGCCGTCTGGTCATTTGATCGACGTGAGTGGGTGTACGAGAAAAACGCCGATCGGCTCTTCGTGCCTGCGTCAAACGCCAAAGTTCTCATCGGGGCGGCTGCGCTGCACACTCTTGGCCCAGCGAAGACATTCGCCACCACACTTACGGCAGATCGGGTTCCGATTTCGGGCGACAGCGTGCTTACGGGCAACATTTACCTGTACGGCGGCGGAAATCCGGACCTCGTAACTGGTGATCTCACCGGATTCGCGGAGACATTGCGCGCCTCCGGAGTACGGCGGATACGAGGTGCTGTTGTCGTTGACGCTTCCCATTTTGACTCCGTGAATTATGCGTTGGGATGGTCGTGGGAGGACCGCCCTTACCCTTATTGTCCCCCGATCAGTGCCTTCCTGCTCAATGGGAACGTCGTTCAGGTTACGGTGCGCCCGGGGTCGGCCCCCGGCCGACCAGTTCACGTGACGCTCGTGCCGAAAGATGCGGGAATCCCTGTTTCCGTCGCAGCCAGAACAGGAAGCGAACACAACACGTCGTCACGGATCCGTGTGGAACGGTCCAATTCCGGGATCGTCGTCAAGGGCACGATGGGCGGACGCGCGGAGCCGATAACTGTCTGGCGGACGGTTCCGGATCCCGTCCGATACGCCGGTTCGGTGTTCATGGGTGCACTTCAGGATGCCGGAATCACCGTGGAGCGAGGCATGTCGATCGGCACCTCGCCAAGGAATCTGCCGGTGCTTGCGCGTGTGTACTCGGATCCGTTGGATGTGATTCTTCGCCGATACTTGAAGAGGAGTGATAACCTCCTTGGCGAAACGCTTGTCAAACAAATGGGTGTTGCCACGAGCGGGCGTGGAACCTGGGAAGATGGTCTTTCCGCCGTGAGGCGCGAGTTGCGGGATATCGCCGGTCTTGATTCGAACGCGTACCGACTGGCGGACGGCTCCGGCCTCAGCAGGCTCAACGAAGTATCACCGCGGATGCTGGTTCAAGTAATCACTTCCGCCAGCAGTTCCTTCAGTCTGGCTCCCGAGTTTCTTTCCGCACTTTCTACCGCTGGAGTGGACGGCACGCTTTCACATCGGATGACGGAAGACGAGACGCGGGCGTACCTTCGCGGCAAAACCGGCACATTGAGTGGCGTCAGCTCGCTTTCCGGCGTTGTCGAAAGCCGTTCCGGCGCGAGATTCGCGTGCGCGATCATGATGAATGGCACCTCTCCATCCGCACAGACAATGCGCCAAGCGCAAGATGACGTTGTGCGCGTTCTTCGGAATTGCATCGAGCAGTGACATTCCGAACGCCTGCCATCCTCTTGGGGGTCGGGCGTAATCCCCGGCGGACGGGAAAAGAACCCCGAATTTCGTAACTTGTAACGTGCGCGCGTCCGCACCAGATATGATCTTTGTCATTTTCTGCCTTGTACTTCTATTGAACTTCCTTGACCTTAGCTCTCGCGCGCACGAACTTACTACTGTTGTATTTTGTCCCGAACTCAAAATGACGGACCCCTTCCCGCGGGAAGGGAATGGGTGCGGAATCCGGCGCACGTTCTGGCAGGGGGTACTCAGGGATGACTGCAAGCGACAAATGGACGGAGCGAGCGCTTCGCTTCCTGTTGAGTTGCGTCCTTTTCTGCTGGACGCAGTCGGCTTTCGCACAGAGGGAAACCGGCGCACCAGGGCCTCACGCCGATACCACTGGAGCCCAGATCGTCAGGGCAGATTCGTCTGTCGCGGGCAACGTTTCTGGATTCTGGCCACGCGCAACCTACCTTGTCACCGACGGTTTGACTGTTTCTGCAGGCGATACGCTCGTAATTGAGGCTGGGGCTACGATTCTGTTCCAGGGGCCGAAGGACAGGGAAAAACTCAGTATCAACTGCCTCGGTCGACTCGTTGTAGCAGGCCAGGACACGGCCCCGGTCACATTTGCGAGTGCCATTCCGGAAGGCGGGGCCGGGAGGATCTGGGGAGGAATCCTTTACGTCGGCAATATGGCCGACGGCCGTGTTGAGAATGCCATTTTCAGGAACGCGGAAATCGGGATTCAAGTTCGTCGCGGTATCATTGCAGACCGGCCTGCAGAGGCTGATTCTGCGAACCCCATCCCTGAGTACATACTCAGGCGTCCGACCGGCCCTGTTGTCATCCGCAACTGCACGATTGACAGCGCCAGTTTTAACGGGCTCGTGTTTGTCGGTGTCGACAGCAGCGTAGTTGCCGAGAACAATTTGATCCAGAATTGCTCAAGCGGCATTTCGTGCGAAGAGGGCGCGAGACCCATTCTTCGCCTGAATCGCATACTCAACAACACCAGCACCGGAATCATCTGCTCTTCGGAGTCGAGCCCGCTGATTACCGGCAATACCGTTGTTGGAAGCTCTACCGCAGGGATCATCTGTGCGAACAGCTCGAATCCTGCAATAGACGGGTGCATAATTGCGAAAAACGGTATCGGCGTTTCGGTGACGAAATCGAACCCGATGATCACGCGCTGTACGATCGCAAAGAACGAATTCAGCGGGATCATCGCGTACGAAGGAGCGGCACCGATTGTCTCGTCGTGCAACATCCGCGGAAACGGGCTCTCCGGCATAGACAACCGATCCTCGGGCAATATTACGGCGGAGAGGGTCTGGTGGGGGTTCATCACGACAGATCAACGAAAAGCACCCGTGCTGGATGGTGGAAGGCGCAGGGAGAGGGGGGAACCGGTTCCGGAAGGGCAGACCGGCTCGGTACGTATCGCCAATTCGCTTTCCTCACCCTCGCTTGACGCGCCGGGCACCCCAAAACAGGCGCAAGAGCTGATTCTGGCACGTGATAACGCAATTACAAATCGATTCCCTGAGCGAGGTGAGGTATCCAATGGCGACACCGTCTGGATCCAGGTTCGTGCCATTGACGAAAGCCCTTACCTCGAAGATGAAGCAATCATCGTGTTCCGCAGCTCTTCGGGTGGCGCAGCAGGAACACAACGCGTTCTGACCGAATCGAGTGCTTCCAGCGGCATATACAAGGGTTACGTGATCGCTTCCCTCGCAGAAGGCGACCCAAACATTGTGGTACAGGTGCGCAACGGTGACGTGATAACTGTGGAGACAGGCACAACCCCTCCGCTCACTGCGCGGGTAGTGTTCGTGAGCAAACCACCGGCAATACAGAACCTCAGGGTAGATGGCCAACGACGTGGAGCCCGATTGACAAATCCGAGACCCGTGTTCTCGTGGCGCTACTGGGACAACGAAAACGACCCTCAACGCGGCACGGAGCTGGA
>JAKPPK010000439.1 GCA_029547385.1 Candidatus Latescibacterota bacterium | reverse complement strand
CTATACGCTCTCCGGCAGAAGATGAACCTCGCGAAAATGCTCGTGGACGATTACCGCAAGGGCAGGAATCCCTTTAAGAACTGACCTTTCACGGAGGGGGTTGAATTCCTCGGTAGTAAGTGAAAGGAGGTAGTCACCGATGGAGAACACAAAAATCTTTGAAATGGCTGACAGGCTCAAGACTCTGCAGGAACAGAAGAAGGACCTCGAAGCGCAGACCAAGGCTCTGGCTGCGGAGATCGCCGAGTTGGACGAGCAGCTCTCCGATGCAATGACAGAAGCCGAACTTGACCGCTTCTCCCGTAACGGCAGCACGTTCTACTTGAAGAGCAGACTGTTCGCGTCCCCGGCGTCAGGCCGCAAGGACGAGATGATGCAGGCTCTGAAGGAAAACGGATACGGCAGCCTGGTCGTGGAGACGGTCAACGCAAACACTCTCGCGGCGTTCATCAAGGAACAGCGGGAAGCCACGGGCGAGGACGTCCCGGCATGGCTCGGCGATACCGTCAGCACTTATGAAAAAGTGTCAGTCGGCATCCGCAAGTCGTAGGAACACCTATTCACTGCACCAACGCAAAAACCACAACTTATTTCATTTCATTAGGAGGACATTGACCATGTCAGATAAGAAGAACACCGAAATCGCAGTGAACGAGGGCTTCGCTGCACTTGCGAACAGAGACGTACTGAACGAGGCTATGGCGGACGATTGCCAGGGGCTTGAGTTTTCCTTCGACCGCGTGAAGCTGCCCGCAGGCGGCGGCACGGCTTTCGAGATTCCTTCCGCGGAGAGCGATGAGTCCGAAATGGCGAAGGACATCACCGGCGTTATCGTCTATAACCATCCCGCCTATGCATACTACCGCGACAAGTACACGGGCGGCAACAATCCTCGCGACTGCGGCAGCTTTGACGGCGTGACGGGCATCGGGAATCCCGGCGGGAACTGCCAGAACTGCCCGTATAACAAGTTCGGCAGCGGCGAGGGTCAGAGCAAGCTGTGCAAGAACAAGCGTATGCTCTACATCCTGCGCGAAGGAGAACTGTTCCCCATCACGCTTTCCCTGCCGACCGGGTCGCTCAAGTCCTTCACGAACTATGTGAAGAGCCAGCTTTCCCGCGGGCGCAAGCTGAACCAGGTGGTCACGAAGATCACGCTGAAGAAGGCCACCAACGCATCCGGCATCGCATTCTCCCAGGCGGTATTCTCGTTCGAGCGTATGCTGACCGCCGAGGAGAGGAACGCCGTGGCGGGCGTGTCGGAAACGGTCAAGGCGTATGCCGCGAACCTTACTCCGGCGTCCCTCATTGACGATGAGCCGCTGGTCGATCCCGAAACGGGCGAGATCATCGAACCTTTGAAGTAAAGCACACGAACAAGCCCGGAGGGGTAATATGCTCCTCCGGGTATTTCCCATAGGAGTGATTGCGCATGAATACAGAATATAAATGTGTGACCACAGTGGACGGGATAAAGGATTACATCGGAGGCAGCCGTATTGTTGCTTTTGACTTCGAGACTGCTCCCGACGATCCGTACCGCGAGGAGGACAAGGCCGCGCTCGATCCGGCGAAGGCGCATATTGTCGGCTGTTCCTTTTCCGTGAAGGAAGGTACGGGCGTGTATGTCCCCGTTGCCCACCGTGTCGGCACCAACATAGACCAGGACGCTTTTTTTGCATTTCTTATGGCGTTCCTCATGGATAAAACGGTTATAAAGATCGCCCACAACATCGCCTTTGAATCCTCGATGGCGTATGCGAGGGGCATCGTGATCCAGGCTCCCGTGTACGACACGATCTGTGCGTCACAGATGAGCCTTAAAAGTATATACGAGTTCCGCAAGCTGAACGAGAGCGGTCTGAAACGGCTGGCGGAGGAACTGTTCGGAGAGCCGCTCCCTTCGTTTTCGAGCGTCACGGACGGAAAGCACTTTGACGAGCTGGACGCACAGGACGAGGAGACCGTCCGCTACGGCTCTGCGGACTCCGATTTTGCCCTTCGGCTCTATCACAAGTTCAACGACTGGTTCGACCGCTACCTTCCGAAACACAGGTACATTGTGGAGGAGATCGAAAGCCCGACCGCCGTGTACCTCGGCATCATGAAAACAAACGGCATCCCGGTCAACCTCCCGCTCATGCAGGAGCGCAAGGCCGAGGCTGAAAACGAGATGGAACGCATCCGCAGGGAGATCGAGTTCATCATCGGTGATGTGAACATCGGTGCGAACTGCTCCACGCAGGCGTTCAAGAATTATCTGTATAAAGACCTGGGGCTGCCCAT
>JAKPPK010000417.1 GCA_029547385.1 Candidatus Latescibacterota bacterium | reverse complement strand
ACCTCTTTCCAGTCGTTTCCGCCCGGAGTGCACATCCACACCCAGTGGTGGCCGGTCTGCCGTTCATGCTCACGAAGGATTTCGTGGTAGAAGGGATTCGGGCTGCTGATCGTTCCGTTGATCCCCTCCAGACGGCACGCTTCGAGGACCTCGAGGATGCGTTCCTTCGTGAAATGGTTGCGCAGCCACGCGTCTCTCGCCGCGCTGAAGTGCGAAAACCCGAAGAAAGGGTTCGTACCGCAAAGAACACGCGAGACCTGAACATGTTCAATACTCGTCATCGGGAACGGCATGGTTGTATCTCCGGTAGTGTCGAGGGCGGACAATTGCCAGGTGAAGAGTAGCGCGAGCAGTATTCAGGGACAAACGGGAGTGCGGTTTCAAAAAAGGCGCGCGGTATCCCCCGCGCGCCTTCACGTAACTTTTCTATGGCGTCTGCTCACACTTCCATGATCTCTTTCTCTTTTGCGGCAAGCGCGGCATCAACTTTCTTGATGAATTCGTCCGTCAGAGTCTGGATTTCCTTCTGATCGCGCCGGCTGTCATCCTCCGAAACCTGTTTCGCCTTCTCCATTTTTCTCAGTTCTTCAATCGCGTCACGACGCTCGTTGCGGATTACGATCCGTCCGTCCTCCGCCATTTTGTGCACGATCTTCACGTATTCCTTGCGCCGTTCCTCGGTGAGAGGTGGTAGCGCAATTCGTATGACATTCCCATCATTCGTGGGATTCAAACCCAGATCGGAAAGCCTGATGGCTTTGTCTATCGCACCAATGGTGGACTTGTCCCACGGCTGAACCAGCAGCATCGCAGGTTCGGGAGCCGTGACATTCGCCACTTGCGAGATCGGAACCTTCGACCCGTATGCTTCCACTCGCACAACATCCAGAAGCGCGGGATTGGCTTTGCCGGTTCTGACAGTACTGAACTCGTGAACGATCGTTTCGAGAGTTTTCTGCATCTTCGCCCGCGTCTGGCGGACGATCTGGCTTTCTGTTGCCATCTGCACCTCCCTTGTTCCGGTTCGCCTACGCCACTACTCTCGTGCCGAC
>JAKPPK010000582.1 GCA_029547385.1 Candidatus Latescibacterota bacterium | reverse complement strand
GAACGCTGAACAGTGCGTTTGTAATTCTCGATGAAGCGCAGAACACGACGACACGGCAGATGAAGATGTTCCTGACTCGGCTCGGGGCGGACTCAAAGGCAGTCATAACGGGAGACATCACGCAGATCGATCTGCCCGCCGCCGTTCCCAGTGGCCTGATCGACGCGAAACAGATTCTTTCCGGTATCACCGGAATATCCTTCGTGTCGCTGTCAGAACGTGACGTTGTTCGCCACAGGCTTGTTCAGTTGATCATCCGTGCGTATGATCGTGTGGAAAGTTCACACGGCGCCAGCAACAACGCGAATCAACAGGGCGCATGAGGGGCCCGCGGAATGCGAGACCACCTTCAACGGCTCATCCGCCACGATGGGGTACTTGTGCGCCTCCGCCGATCCTTGCGGGGGCGGTTGACGGAGGAGTACCGCAAGTATCTGCGCATTCTGGTCGGGCTGGTCGGTATCGGCCTCTTCATGGCGCTGTTTCCCCGCGAGCGGATGAATGAATACAGTAGCTGGCGCGAGGGTATGGTGGCTCCGCGGGAGGTGATCGCTCCTTTCTCGTTCAATGTGAGAAAAAACCCCCTCGAACTCGAAACAGAAAGAAGAAAAGCGAGGAATTCCGTACCACCGGTCATGCGTATGGACCCTCTCGTCGGATTGCGGAACCGCCGGCGTGTTGAGCGTTTTCTTGATTCGCTTGCCGGAAATCCCTCGCCCGCTGCCGGCACCGTTTCTGTTTCCGGGATTCGTCCGAACCGGAACGCAATCCAATGGTTGAAAGCGAGCGGCGGCAGAAACCTCGGTATTGCCAGAACCGTGCTCGTTCCCGTCCTGGAGCGGGTGTATGAACGTGGCGTGGTTCCGGTGGAGGACTGGCAATTCCTCAAGGAGATCGTCCAACGGAAGGTTGAGGCCGGTGCCGCCAGAGGAGATTCCTCCGACGTTGTAACGGTGATACGCGGTGACACGCTTGAGTACGAGCAACCCATTGGGCTTATGATGAACGCCGAAGAAGCCCGTGACGAACTCGGCCAGTTGATCACCCGTGTCGCTATGGAGAACGTCATTCAGCTTTCATCAGATGGTCTGCGCGCGTTGTACGCGGTGGCGGAAGCGGCGTTGGAACCGAATCTGGCATATGACAGAACGGAGACCGCTGACAGACAGGAACAGGTGATGGCGGCGGTTCCGATTTACAAGCGAACGGTGTTCAAAGATGAGCGGTTCATAGAGAGCCACGCCGTTCTGACCGCGGAAGACATTGATGAAGTAGGCTCCCTGGTTTCAGCGCAGCGGGCGCGCCTCCGGCAGGCGTACGGCTGGCAGCCATTCTTGGAAGTGGCTGGGCAGCTGGGCATCGTGTTGCTCGTGATGGTGGGAGTTGCGGTGTACCTTCGAACGTTTCACCCGCCCATCTGGACGCGACCGGCGTGGCTGTTTCTCTGCATCCTGCTCGCGTGGATACCGTTGCTTGCAGCTTCTTTCGTTGCACAGAACCCGTTTCTGCCCGTGTACATCGTCCCGCTTGCTCTCACGGCCATGCTGGGCACACTGCTCTTCGGTGTTGAGGTCGGCCTTGTGCTGGTAGTGGGGGCATCCCTTCTGGGAGGGGCGATGCTCGGGTTTGAGTACCGCGTGGTGATTGTCAACGTTGTTGCGGGTTTCGTGGCGGCCTTCTCGGTGAGGAACGTGCGCAATCGAAACCAGTTTCTCAGCGCGATGCTCTGGTTGCCGCTCGCAATCGCGTTCACGACCGTTGCGATCGATTTGATCCAAGACACCACCGCCAAAGCGATGTGGAAGGATGTCTGGCCCGGCGCGGTCAACGGGTTCACCGTTCCGATTCTCGCAATGGGGTTGCTTGCGGTGTGTGAAAAGGTGTTTTCCATCACCACCAACATGACGCTTCTCGAGCTCTCTGACCTCAACGCCCCGCTGCTTCGCGAACTTTCTCTCCGTGCGCCGGGGAGCTACACCCACAGCATCATCATTGCCAATCTCACCGAAAGTGCTGCGGAGGCGATCGGAGCTAACGCGCTTCTGGCGCGTGTCGGGGCGTACTACCACGACATCGGAAAAATGTTGCGGCCGGACCATTTTGTCGAGAACCAGCTTACCGTGCGGAATCCACATGACCGCCTGACCCCGCACATGAGTGCTCTCGTGGTCAGCGCCCACATCAAGGACGGCATTGATCTCGCAGAAAGGGTGGGGCTGCCAAGGCAGATCATCGATTTCATTCCTCAACACCACGGAACGATGTTGATGACGTTCTTCTATCGCAAGGCGCAGCGCATGTACGGCGAGGAAAACGTGAGTGAGGAAGCCTTTCGCTATCATGGGCCCAAACCGCAGACGAGAGAAGCCGCGATACTGATGATGGCCGACGCGGTGGAGGCGGCGGTGAGGTCGCTTCGGGAGCGGACGCCAGCCCATGTTCAGAATACGGTCCACCAGATCATTCGTGAGCGTCTGGATGACGGCCAATTCGACGAATGCGCGCTCACGCTGCGGGATCTCGATCTCATCGAAAAGAGTTTCCTGCCCGTTCTGGCGGGCGCGCTGCACAAGCGCATCGAATACCCGGAACCGATCACCCCGGAGCCTCTGGTGAAAGAAAGCCAGGAAGAGGCTGCAACCGGCCACACGCACGGGGAATCTTCGGAACACCACGGCAACTCGGGCAACAGGGGGATCTGAAGCCCAACTCACCCTTCTTTTTCCGTATCTTTTTGATACCGACATCCGTTCTTACAGTCCCGTCCGAGCAGACTCATGTGTGCCTCGCAACAGCCACAAGTGCGTGCCAGATTGTGCGTTGACCCGCCGGCGAGGCCTCACCTCCGCGGGATGCAACGGGGGTGGAAGGCTGGCTTGGGCAAAATGGCGGGTGAAGTGTGGAAACGAGAGCGCGGCGACGTACCCGCATCGGTCGCCATTGTTTTTGTCGGGCCGGAGCGCATGCGCGAGTTGAACAGGAGTTTCCGGGGCAAGGACGCGGTGACGGACGTCCTGACGTTCGATCTGGCGGACTCCGCGGATCGCGTGGAAGGCGAGATCTACGTGTGTCCGGAGTATGCGGCCGGGCAACTTCGTACCTACAGCACAGGCCTCAACCAGGAGATTGTCAGACTCGTCTTACACGGTGTGCTGCATCTGGCGGGGCACGATCACCACACACTGGCTGATGGGAAGCGTATGGCAAATCATACGCGCCGCTATCTGCGTGAACTTGCGTGGTAATGCGCCTGATGCCGACTTACAGGGAGGAACAGTTTTACCGTCGTGGATGACTCATTCAGTATCTGGTTTCTCATAGGGTATGCGTTCCTGTTCGGCCTCAGTTGGGTGTTCGGTCGGGCGGAACGTTTTCTTTCGCTGCGGTCTGTGGCCAGCGTTCAGGCGCTTGTTGATGCGAACAGGCTGCAGGTTCCGCAGTTTCTGCTTAAGTCCCCGGCGAAACGCCGGGCTGCAATCTCTTTCGGGATCGGTGTCCTCGCGGCAGATCTCATCCTTATCGCGGGCGTTTTTGTGTTTCTGGCGAGCGTTCCGGGGCTTTCCGGCGCCGGTCTGATTCTCGCGTACGCTATCGCGGCTCTCCTTGGATTTGTTCCGCTGGTCGTCACTCACTTTGTGGTTCCGAACCTTAAGACAGCCGATGACATGTCCGGGCCTCTCCTCCGGTTTGCCGCGCCGCTCCTTGTCGCGTGGGCGGTGCTCACGTTCCCACTTTCATTGTTTCTGGACAAGATTCTGACGCATCTCGCGCATCAGCCCGAAAACCGTGAGGCGCGTGAGGAAGCACTTCTGGCGCTTGTGGAGAGCGACGAGGTAGACGGCGTGCTGGAGGCTGACAAGCGTGACATGATCAGCTCAATCATGAGTATCGATGAAACGCTTGTTCGAGAAGTGATGGTTCCGCGCGTTGACATGGTGGCTATTGAACGAAGCCAATCGCTCAACGAGCTCCTGGACTTGATCCGCGAGACCCAGCATTCCCGTATTCCAGTGTACGACGGCAAACTCGACAACATCGTCGGCATCGTCCACGCGAAAGACGTCCTCGACGCCGTCAGTTCTTCCGGTGGCGCAAACGGGAGTACGGCCACCGCGGAAGACGCGATGCGGGAATCACATGTGCTGTTCGTCCCCATGACGAAACGGGTTGACGACTTGCTGAGGGAGCTGCGGAAGCAGAAGAAGCACATGGCGATCGTCGTGGACGAATACGGAGGTACCGCGGGGCTGGTCACCATGGAGGACGTTCTGGAGGAAATTGTCGGTGAAATCCAGGACGAATACGATGAAGAAGAGCAACCGTACAAGTGGCTGGATCAAAAGAAACTTGAGGTATCGGCCGGGATGAGTATTGCCGATCTGGCGCAGCTCCTCGGGGCCGAGTTCCCGGAAGAGCAGGGTTACGAGACAGTTGCGGGTTTTCTCTATCACCAGTTTGGAGCAGTCCCGTCAAAGGGGGAAAGCACCCGTTACGGTCCCTACACGTTTACCGTGACGGGTGTTGACGCCCAGCGGATTACCACGGTTGATATTGAGATTCACGGTGACGATGCACGGGGAACGGAATTTGACGATTCGGACGCGTGAACTCGTTCTCATTTCGGTTGCGGCGGGGCTGAGCGTTGCTCTGAGTTTCCTGCGGCTTTTTTCCATGCCACAGGGCGGATCAGTTACCCTGGAAGCGATCCCGCTTCTGTACGTCGCATTCCGGTTTGGGACTGGGGCTGCGATGGCTGCCGGGGCCGTTTCCGGCATAGTGCAATTGCTTCTGCGCCCGATTATTGTCCACCCAGTGCAGGTTGTTCTGGACTACCCGCTTGCGATGGCTGCCTGCGGCGTGGCCGGGGTATTCCGAATGGTCAATTCCAATCGTTCGGTTCGCGTTGGCCTTACCGTTTTTCTGGGTGTGGTGGTTGTATTTGTGGCGGGGCTCCAATGGTTCGAGTTGCGCCGGGTAAGCCGCACGGACGAGATCGAGGTGCAGCGATCTCCAGATTCGCGCATCGTGATGTGGGCGAGCGCTGACACGATTCTCGGAGGGCTGCAGACGAAAATCGTTACGTACCGGAACAGCGCCGCGGGACGAAGCTCTGTGGTGGGGGTAACCACCGCTCACGGGGAGACTGCGCGAGACTGGTTGGATTACGGGCTGAGTGTTGTCCGCGCCAAACAGAACGAGTGGTTGGGCAATTTCCTTCTGCTCGCGGCGGCGTTGGCGGGAATTGCGCTGGTTGCGGCACGCCTTCCACTCACCTCCGTGGCTCTCGGCGTGAGCCTGGCGAGCTTCCTCAAGTGGGGCATACACGTAATCTCCGGCGCCGTCTTCTTCTCCGCGTATGCTCCTCTGGGGGAGAGTGCGTGGATTTACAGCGCTGCCTACAACGCGGCATACGCGATTCCGCAGCTTCTTCTGGCGCTCTTACTCCTTCCTCCGCTCCTCCGCAAGGGCGCGAACAACGCCGGGACAGCAGATCCAGGGAACTGATCCGAGCGGTACCCGACCTGCCGCGCGCCAAAATACTCCATTCCCCCTCAACCGGCTCTTTGCACTTCATCGACGGGTGTTCATGGTCCGGGAAATGTCCACGGTGATGAACAGATTCCTCGAATTCTCCGTGTCGTCCTCGTGGTGCTCGGAACGGAACGTCACGAAAGCCTCGGCGCGTACCCCGAACACGCGTGCTCCGCTGACAAGTGCGGTGAACTCGCCAAATACATAGTCGCTGGAATAGGCTGCCGAAGGATGTCGATAGGTCCTTTTGCCTGCGCGGATACTCACATCAGAGAAGCCGGAGGTGCGCGAAATCAGGTTGCAACCGGCTTGAAGGAAACGCTCGGAGTACTCGTCTGCCAGGGAACTGGGCGATTGCTGCATCCCTGCGCCCGCTCCAAAACGCGTGCTGACGAGGCCGGGTTCCCACTTCGCTTCGGCAAGAAGTTCCATATTACGGGTGCTGGGGAACACATCGTCCGCAGGGCTGAAGGCGAGGACCGCGCCATTGATGCCGGTTTCCAGCGACCACGAAGGGTTCAGGCGTCTCGTCACACGTGCATGTAATGTCGCGGAGCTCTCGTCGGGATGTGTCCCCGGCGCCGGGTAGTCTTTCCACGCCGCGATCACACCACCGGATACCAGCCAATCGAGTGAAGGCACCCACATCGCGAAGGAACTGCCCGAGAACCCCCAGTACCCCAGTTCGGACGAATCTGGAACAAACTCATGTTCCACACCGGCTTTCGTGGTCCATGTGCTGAGATCTCGTGTGGTTTCCAGCGCCAGACCGTGCCAGTGCGACATGGCGTTTGTGTACACGGACGAGGTCCGGTCGTACCACACTCCCCGAACCGAATGAACAGACCCCCAGGTTCCGGGGTACGCGTGGGGAAGTGGCGAGAGAGCGGCAACCTCTCCTGACGTTTCGATGTACGAACTTCGTGACGCGCTGTTCGCGCCGTGAAAGCGCCTGGCGCTGACTGCTCCGTCCAGGTTGACGCCAACCGGCGAGGTGTTCTTCCATTCCCCGGTTCCCCGGAAATCGTACCGAAGTGAACTCATTCCCGCGGCAAACCGGTTGTCCAGAATGATGTTCCTCCAGGAGCCAAGAGCACCGGACGACACCACGCGCAGTTGGCCGTACGCGTCCGTCGTTACTTCGGTGGTCTCGGACTCCACAATCCGAAACCCTTCTCCCGCCACCTCCGTGGCTGCGTGCAATTCGTATGTGGTCTCCCACAAATCGCCTGCGCGCGCAACACACGGGCCTGACGGCAAAAAAGCGACCAGAAAGAGGAGGCGAATGAGACTCGTGTGGGGTTGTGCCACAAACGCGCCCTTGGAGTGGATAATCCAGAACGGCCAGCAGGCCCGTGTCTACCGGGAATCAGGGGGGTGAACCGGCTCCACTAGGATAGTGTCTGCACACGTGCCTGACAAGAGGTCAAACGCCTCACCCCACAGCACCTCGGCCTGCTCCCGATCTCCCAGCAGCCACTGCGTTTCCGCTTCAGACGCAATGGCATCCGCCTTCGCGATGCAGATGGAATCAGACGAGGCGCTGCGCGTCAGCTCGTACGTCTCGCGCCAGAGAGCGAAATCCTCGTCCAGATTGGCTGAAGCCGGCAAGTCCGAAGCAACCTCAAGAGCGCTTTCATCGCTTCTGCTGTCGGGGAACACATCAGGAGAGCGGGCAGGCGGAGAACACGCCGGACTAACGCAGACGATCGCGACAAGAAGGCTCCATCCAGCGCGGAGAAGCCGCTTTGCGGACGAAGCCATGAACCCGGGCCGCGGTGATCCGCACGCGATCGTGTCAGCGAGCATTGATTCGTTGGGCAAGGCGAGCGGCGATTCGTGTTTGGGCGAGGGCTCTGCGAAGGTCTCCGTCCGCGAGCATGCGTCGCGCATCTGCCTGTCGGTTTCGTGCCTCTACGAGCAACGGATCTGTCTCGTTCCCCGATGCCGCAGAGGCGCGTTCTATCAAAGCATCCGTCTGCTGGAGTGCCGCACGTACTGACGCTTCCGTTACTTCTCCCAGTGCGCTCCGCAGAACCTGTTCGGCGATCTGACGCGCCTCTTCCGCAAGTGCTCTCGCTCGGATCGAGTTTCCCGATGCGAGTTCCTGCCGGGCGTTCGCGATCACCACACGGCCTCGGCGCAATTCTCCGTTCACATCGTTCCCGCTGGCGTCTCCGGACGCGACTTCGTCCGCCCGCGCAAGCGCCGCGTCCGCGTCAGCAATGCTTCGCGACGCGAGATGGGCGGAATACGTTGCGGCATCAAGCGTTTTGAGCACCGCTTCAGCATTCTGCATCGCCCGTTCAAGGAGTCGGGCTTTTGCGGCCGGATGGGTTGCTTCATCAGTGCTCTGAGCCATCTGAAGAAACTGCTGTGCTCTTTCCGCAGCGCTCTTCACCGCATCCCCCCCGTTGGCGTCGGCCATCGTGCGAGCGCGGCGCACCATCGGCTCAGCGGCGGATTCCAGTACTCTGCATCGCTGTCTGAGCTGGCGCGATGCTACCGCGCGCTGCCAGAGCTGACGGGCCTGAGTCTGGGCGGTGGCGGAGAGTCGCAACGCGGCGTCATGGCGGCCCTCGGTCTGCGCCTTGCGCGCCTGATCGAGCAGCAATTTCACTTGCGCCGTCTGGTCGGGCGGAGCGCCTTGTGCAACTGCATTC
>JAKPPK010000381.1 GCA_029547385.1 Candidatus Latescibacterota bacterium | reverse complement strand
CGAGGTGAAGGCTCCCGCCGCGACCCCGACATACTCCGGTCGCTTTTCCGAGGATTTCCGCCATGAGGGCTTTCGGGTCGCCTCCCTTCGCAAGTCCGTGGCCGTGACCGCGATGAGTGCTTGTGATGTAGTCGTCCTTGCACAATGCCGCGCACACGCCTGTCGCAACCGCCTCCTGGCCGATGTACAGGTGAGATCCTCCTTTGATCACTCCGGTGTTCAGGAACTCCAGCATCTTCTCCTCGAACATGCGTATTGTGAGAATCATGCGGAGCATCGACAGCGCGAGATCAGGCGTGAGCGTCTGAGGTATGTCCTGTGCCACAACGGGCTCCATGTGCTTCCCTGGTTGCCGGGTTTGTTCCAACCGACTCCTCCGTCATTACGCGAACGCAGTCAACGGAATCTTCGTAAGACCAATCTTCATTTTCGTGATGCTGTAGAACACCCACATGTTATTCTTGTGAATCAAAGGCTTGTAGTATTGCGGGCCGCCGTATTTGTAAACTCCTCCATCGCCTTTCCTGTCCAGATGAAGGATAAGGTATGTCCTGTCGAAGTTTACGCCGTCCCGGGAAAGAGAGATATACATGTCTTTCCTGCTTTTGTCCGGCGCATGGTAATAATCATCGTAATTGTTCCCGATGATGAAGTTCCTTCCATCGGGTAACGTTCCCGCCGCAATGTTCGCGCCGCCGATAAGGTTGGTTTCCACCGCAGGGGGGTACGCGCCATTTTCATCGGTAAGGGAGGCGTAGTAATGTCCCGGATTCAGCAGATTATCGCGGACCATGACGCTTCTGCCATCGGGACGAACGTACTCCGCCAAATGCGCCAATGCATGCCGGCCATCCGCCGCAATCCATTTCTCACCCGCCGTGAAGCGCCACTTTGGTATGAGCGCTTCCTCTCTTAACATGCTCACATCCTCGCGCAACGCCTCCGGCGTCTCCTCAATCGGCAAAGCGCAGCAATACGGTTCCTGCAGCGGACAGGCTATCTTGAACCGCCCTGGAGTAACCTCAAAACGCGGTTCGTAGGGGCTGATGCGGTACATCGGGGAGTCTGGTAGAAGCCGTCCTTTCACTATTTTCCAGCGCTGCACCCACTCAAGTCCGTGGTAGCCCCACTTGTCAAAGAAGAAACCCGCGTCGACGTCCAGCGCGTCCCTGAAATGTTCCGCGGGGACCGGGCCGCGCGTTGCCCTGTACTGCTCTTCATCCGTGTAACCAACCACCGAGTGGATTAATCCCAAGGCGTAAAGTGAGCCGTTGACCAGCGACAAACCGGCACCGGTGTACGGCCATAGATTGAGCGGGTCAACGGCGAACTTCCGGCGGCGCGGGGGAATCGGTGGAGGCGCCAGTTCCACGAACGTCTCCTGGCCGCCCCAGTCGATCTCGTCGCCGTCATTGATAAACGTTCCCACGCGCCCGATGGAACGCGCGCCCGGCCCGCCTTCATCCATCGTGTGGTTCGACCACCGCGCGACTATGTGCTCACCCACCACCACGAAACTGGGCCCATGACAGAAATTGCCGTGCAGGAGGCTTTCATACTTGCCATCCCCACCTTCGTCCACGTTGGCTTTGGATGGCGAAGGGTCGAAAATCACGCGATGGGATACTCCATCGAGCGTTGGGAAGCCAAGGCCCGGTGCGTCGGGGTCGAATGTGGAAGGAGGATGCCAGACAAGCGGAGCTGGGCGTGTATTCACTGTTGTTGTCCCTCTCATGCAATAATGCGTATCAAGCGAGCTCTGCGTAGCCGATGTTGATCATCACCTGGACCAGTTCAGGCTGCAGTTGCTGAATCACGTACCAGTCCCGCCCGCTTGATGCATTCACGTGAAGACCATCCTTCGGGTTCGTCCTTACCCTGCGCTCGCCGTCCTCAACCCATTGTCTGACCGCGCTACCCATGGTGTTGGCCATTCCGGTATAGTACCGGAAGATCACCATACCGTGAAGTTTCCTGTACAGGCCTTCGTTGTTCTTGTTGGACGGGTCAAGACAACTGGAACCGTGCAGGCTGAATATCTTGCCGTCAACCGGCGCGTACCGGGGCATTTTTGCCACGCGCTCGTGTAACTCCCTGGCAAGGGATTCCCGGTACAGCTTCTCGGTTCCTTCCGGGTTTTTGGCCCTATGCTCCGTTCCGATCGACGGTGCGAAAAAGTCCGCGCCGGAAATCCTCAGGAACTCCTCCATCTCGTCAGGGCGTGTAAGGGTGTCCTCAACATTGGGCAGGGATCCTTCTGCGGGCGCCTCGGGGAGGATATCGCAGGCCGATTCAACTCGGACGTATTTACCGAATGCCTCCCGGTAACGTGCCGTCGCCTCTGCCATTGTTTTCAGCGCGAGCTTTCGATCTTCTCGCAGCTCAGGCCGGCGCTTCAGTAGTTCG
>JAKPPK010000581.1 GCA_029547385.1 Candidatus Latescibacterota bacterium | reverse complement strand
CCCATTTCCGGTCATGCACCGGTACCCCGCGGACATTGATCGGCACGCGATCTGGCTGTCCGCGCCGGTAGGCCGTGAGAAGCCGCTCTTTCGACGTCATTTCGGTACGTCCATCTCCAGACCGGCCGTCTCACGAATCGTCCAGAGCGGGCGTCCCTTCACCTCTTCATAAATCCGGCCGAGGTACTCCCCGAGTATTCCGAGACAGATGAGCTGCACACCTCCGAGGAACAACATGCCGATGAATAACGAGGAAAACCCTTGTACAAAAGGGAAGCCCATTTTGGCGAACCAATCCACGAAAATACGCTTCACGAGGGTGAATGCAGCGCCAAGGAACGCGGCAAACGCCACGGCAAAGCCAAGATAAGTCGCCATGCGGAGTGGAAGGGTGGAAAAGGAGATCATTCCGTCCAGGGCAAGGTTGGTCAACCGGCTAAGCGTGTTTTTTACCTCTCCGGCGGCCCGAGCGCCGCGGTCGAACTCGATACCGATCTGCCGAAAACCCGCCCACGAACGCAACCCCGGCACGAAGCGGTTTCGCTCTGGCATTGCCTTAAGGACATTCACCACCCTGCGGTCCATGAGGCTGAACAGCCCACTGTCGAGAGGTATGTCTATCTCCGCAAGAGAGTGCAGCATCTGGTAGAAGGTTCTGAACGCGGCACGTTTGGCGATGTTTTCCTTTCGTGTAGCGCGCACGGCATAAACCACCTCGTACCCCTTTTTCCACGCTGCGATGAGACTCTCGATTTGCTCCGGCGGGTCTTGAAGGTCGGCATCCATGAGAATGACAGCGCAGCCCCGCGCGTATTGAATCCCGGCCGATACCGCCACCTGTTGTCCGAAATTCCTAGAAAATGAAATCCCCCGCCACCGCTCATCCCGCGCATGCTGTTCGAGGATCAGCTGCCAGGTTGCGTCCCGCGAACCATCATCCACGAGAAGGATCTCATACTCCTCGCCCCACGTCTCCGCCGCCGCACCCAGTCGCGCGAAGAGCTGTGGAAGCACCTCCTCCTCGTTGTAGCAGGGGATCACGACGGAAATCAAAGCTGTCCCCCACCTTGCTCGGGTGAAAGTGATTCAAGCCATGCCTCCCAGACCTTGGAAAGCTGGCTGACGGTGTCCGGAAGCAGACGAAGCGGCTCGTCCACTATCTCCCACCGCATTCGCAGTCCGTAACTGTGTACAAAACGATGCCGAAATCGGAGGTATTTGCGCAGACGCTCCTTCAGCTCGGGGGCCAGCGAGGAACCGGGCCCGTGGACAGCCACGAAATCGTTGAGCATGACGCTGTGGGAGTCCGGACCCTCCGGCAGTGGCTTTCCTAAGTACCGGTATCGCCTTCTGCACATGTTCTCAAACCCAACGGAGAAATCGGCAACAATCTTCGCGGCGGCGGCCACATCCCACGGACGCCGTTGTTCGGGCAGAACCGAACTCAACTCAGACGCAAGGTCCGCCACCTGCCTGAGTTGCTCCAGTTCGAAGTGGATTTCCTCACGAATGTTTGCCTGGTTACTCATACAACACCGTCGCTTTTCGGCTGATCAGCGAGTAGAATTCTGGCGTTTCCTCCCGACTTACGAGGTCTACCGGCACCCCCAGAAGGTCGTGAACGGCGACATCGGCATCCAGTATGCGGTTGAGCGGAATACCTTCCACCGCAATATCGATGTCACGCGCTGTCTCCGGCGATTCTGCGAAGCTCCCGAAAAGAAGCACCCGTGTGGCACCCATCTTCCGGAGCGCACGCACTGCCGCATCCAGTCTCGCCGCTTCAACTGCCATGGCTCGCGTTCGCATCGGACCGCCCCCGCAGACCCGTATCATTCCTGGTTCGTCACACGGTGCCTGCCTCAACATTATGTGGAACTGGCACCCAGAAGTCGTTTCAACTCTCCAAGATACGTTTTGTACACCTCACGCGGAAGACAACCATGGCGGGCGCACACCGCCGCCGCGGTACCGACAACTTCACCCATCAGACCGCACGTGCGCATTACCCTGACCGCCCCGAGCGCCCAGTACGTAGTGCTGATGTTCCGGCCGGCCATGAAAAGGTTGACGATGTTGCGGCTGTACAGGCAGCGGTACGGAATGCCCCACCAGGGCTTTCCATGTCGTGGGCGCGCTTCTCTGTCTGTTCCCGGCTCGTGGATGCCCGTCGCAATGAAGGGATTATCCCGGTACGGTCCCGAGTAGTTCGGGTCCGGTACATGGCGATCGAGAAACCACGTCACCGGCACGAATCCGTCCTCGAACTCCACCCGCTGGAGCATGTCATCTGACGAGAGCACGAAATCTCCGATGAGCCTTCGTGATTCGCGCACGCCGCCGGGGGCCGATACAAACGTGAGCCTCGCATTTCTGTACTTCTGTGCCTCTTCTCCGTGCTTGAGTGCGCTCCACGCGCCGAACACTGCCCGCAGGTTCCAGTCCCGAATGGCTTCCAGGTCGCGGATTGGGTCCAGATTGAAGCCACTCTCCCAGCACCATGTCCCGTTCGATTTGCCCTCCGGAGGAACCGGGAAATCGCCCGGTTTCAGATCCAGCGCCCACGGAGTATTGGGGAAATCCTGGGGTTCAGGGGCGATTTCCCACGACCAGATATTCGTCATTCCCATGAGGTCGCGCGGGGCAATGGCGTATTCCGCGCCGGCGAGGGCCCCCAGCGTGCCGTGTCCGGTGCAGTCGGCAAAGCAGTGCGCTTCCAGTCGCACGGAAGAGGGTCGCCGGGTACACACCGCGTTCGCGGCGCGGATGCGATTCCCCTCCATCTCAACCGAGGCAACGTAATGGTTCAGAAGAAGCGTAAGGTTCGGTTCTGAGCGAAGAATGCGTTCGATTGCCGCATCATCCGTATCACTCGCCTTGGAGGCATTCGGTTGCGCGTCATATTCCAGGGATTTCAGCGTCCGCCCGAGGAGCGGATACGGGGTTTCGTCGGGGTTCAGTCCGCGCAACGGCACGCGAATCTCGCTCGAACCGTTTCCTCCGAGTACCGGCCGGTTCTGAACCAGTGCGACGGAAAGGCCGAGCCGCGCAGCCGAAACCGCCGCGCACATGCCCGCGTACCCCCCTCCCACCACCACGAAATCGTAGCGGCTTGAGGCATTCTCGCCGGGTTCCCACCCCGCTTGCACCGATGGACGGCACCCGAACGGCGGCTGGGGGGATGCGCAGTCACGACTGAAGCAGATGGCGTCACACCGGCCGTTGAACCCGGTCAGGTCGTGGAGCGATACTCTGATATCCGGCTTCCCGATCTGGATAACCCCGCCATCCTGCCAGTGCCAGTCGGCGCCCTCCGTGCCGAACACCACCCCGACAGGCTCGCCGTCAACAAGAACTTCGAAGCGGCCGGGGCAGCCGGAAGCATCCCAGCGGGCAACCCAGTCGAACGTCCGCACCCATACGCGCCATGTGCCCGGTTCGGGAAGCCTTACCGTGGTCGTAGCATCCGCCACAGGAGTTCCCAGCCCGTGTGCGATCAGGTAGGGCGAGCCCATGGATTCGACGAACCCGGTGTCGAGAGTCCACCCACCAAGGTCATCGAAATGTTCTGCTTCGACCAGCACTTCGGCGTTCATGGCCCTTGGCTCCTCACACCTGTTCCTCGCTCGTTCAGGGAACCTCCTCCATCAGGACCGAGGCAGGCCAGCGCAACAGAACTCATCCAGATATCTTCCTTGCCCATCGAGTACTGGACATGGAGGATCCCGTTTTCGACCACACAGGAGGGGTACTGCGCGCCACCGTTTCGGCCACGTACTTCTTCGCGCGGAGTGCGCCACTGCTGCGTGCCGCACCGGAGGGCATACGCGCGCTCGAACATGCTGCCGTCACTGCTTACGGCAATCACAAGCGGATCACGCAGGTAATGCCGGACCTCGGCCGCATTGTCAAAATCGGACGCCACCATGTTGCCCACCAGCAGAACACTCCCGTTTGGCAAAGCCACGGTGGTCGACAGCGATGGCGAATCGGGAATATCCGTCGGAACGGCCGAGCTCCACCTGCGCCCGTCATCGGAGAAGCTGGCGTACAGGCGGTGCGAGAATTCGCCATCGCGCAGCAACATCACGTATTCCCCGCATCTGGCGCGGTACACGGTGGGTTCGCAGAGTCGGAGGGTATCTACGCCACGGGGCAGGCTGATTCCGGGAGGGTTCCATGACGGCGTGTTCTCAGGGCGGCACATTTCCTCACGGACCCGACGTCCGAGCCGCATTGCTTCCTCGTCGTCCGAATACAGAGACACAAAAGCCGGAGCGGGCGGAGGCACCTTGTCTCCCATCGGAAGGATGGGCGGGCAAATCGGACCGTTTTCCCCGATTTCGCGGCAGAAACCGTCGAAGAACCTCCTTGCGAGGAATCGATGCCCGGCGTCGCGCTGCGGTACTATCTCGCTGCCGTCCGGGTTCTCAAAACCGATGTTTTCGTTGCACATCGCAGTGGCAAACAGGCGGCCTTCGTACTTCACCCAGCGCCACGCCGTCAGAACGAGCCCATTTTCCCCGTTTGGCCGCGGGGGCTGCATCGGTGGGAACAACTCGACGGAACTGCTCCAGCGCACTCCGTCCGACGAGTGGGAGTAAAGCACTCGTTGTCCCGGTCCGTCTTCCCCGTGTGGGTGGTTGCTCCACATCGCGTGGAACATGCCCCGGTGCCGCGTGAGCTTGCTGTGATGGTTATACGCGCCTGCCTGCCGTTCGCCGGCGAAGATAAGGGAATGCCTGACATCATCGAGCACGGGAAACCCTGCGCCGCGAAGCGCGGGGTTCGGGCGGCCGCAATCCCACATGTGCCGAACTTCCGTTCCGTTCGGCCTCCGCTGCGCTTCTCTCGATTCTGCTGCTTCCGTCATGGCGGGTTCCAAAGCTGCGGATGCGCCAGCTTCCTTTCGCGGGTCTGGTTGAGGAAGGCGTCTATCTACGGCAACTCAATATCCGCAACGAACACCTGCGCGAACTTGCCGCTTGCGTAGACGACCTCCCGGTTGAACGCCACGAGCTTCCCGTCCGGGGATACGACCAACCCGTCCGGGCGGCTGCGGGAGGGCTCAGTGATCGCCCGCGCACACCCGCTGGCTGCGTCAACAACATACACACGACCCTCGCTCACCGTAACAAAGTGCAGGTCGTCGGGAAGCCACCGTGCGGGGTGGGTGGCTCCTCCGGGAAAGCTCGTTATCTGCCGGGGCTCTCCTCCCAGAGGTGAAACGACAAACACCTGCGGCGTTCCGTCAGCCGCGCGGGAAAGGAATGCGATCATCCCGCCGTCTGAGGTGGAACGCACAAGGCCGAAGCATCCCGAATCCGTATGGGTCAGCCGCCGCTGGGAAGTGCCCGCCGGCGGGGCGGGAAACGTGGTGCCGGTTCCCTCAAGCGGCCCTGCGGGACCGGGCCGGGTGATGTCCTCGGGAATATCCACGATGAACACTTCGCGGTGGTCCCGAACAGACCCGTCGGCCGCACGCACCCGCATGTGCCCGATAAACGCCCGCGCCAGTTGCCAGCTCCCGTCCGGTTTCCGGTACCCTCGCGTGCCAACCCACTGGTCGTCGGTCGCGCGGTAGATTCGATCGGTTCCCGGCTCCCGGTCGAGTTCATCCTTCGGAAAGACCTCCGTGATGACGACCGAGAACCCCGCGCCGCTCCGGTTCTCATGCGCAGGGTCCGCATCCACCGATACCGGGATACCCAGTTTCGTCAACCCCAGCATGCGCAAATCGAGGTCCCGGCCGATCTGCTGGCCGTACCGTTTCATGATTTGATCGTTGTATGTATACCCGATCCAGAGGCCGCCGGGGCCTCCCGGGTCGTGCCGGTGGGTGCCACCTCGAAGCGCGCCGGGTGTGAACGGAGGGGTTACGTCCCGGGCATCCGCCCACGTGATGCGGGATGTGTCGTTCATTGCGCTTCCGTCATCCGGAACGATCGCGCCCGTCCGCCTCGCCATGTCGTATGCAAGGCCGGTCGTCGTGAACGGTCCGTGGATGAAAATCACCTCGTTCCGTTCGGGGAGGTAACTTGGCGCGGCGATGCCCGGCCCCATGTTCTCCACGAAATCAGGGCCATCGTACACCCGGACGCGTTCTCCCGTCACTACATTCACCTTCTCGATCGACCGGCAGTTTTGCAGCCCGCCGTTCGGGCGAAGGTCGTACACCAGCCATTTCCCATCAGGTGAGAAATTGTGATTCTGATCCAGCGCGCAGTTCTGCGTCGAATCGTTCGTGATCTGCCGTTCAGCCGCCATGGAACCTGCCGTCGTTGCGAGAATGAAGAGTGTGGTCGAAACCCATCGCCGGGCGAATGACCTTTTCAACATGGTTTCCTCCGCGAGAGCGCCCCGTCGGTGCCGAGCCAGCTTCGCCATCGTAGTTCAGTCCGAATACCCCGGAATCTTCAACACTCCCCACGGGCTGTCCTGAATCAACAACCCTGCGTCCGGGTCTTCCGGCATTTCCCGCTTCGGATACTGCTTCCAGCCGTCGCCATCGAGCGCGGCGGTCTCCCCGCCCGCCTTCAGGTGACTAATCAGCGCCGCGCGCATCCTCGCCCCGTGATCCTTCATGAACGGCGTCGCCACTCGGTTCCGCGTTTCGAGCGGATCAACCCGATGGTCGAATAGAAACTCTCGCCCATCGGGAGCGCTGTAGAAGTATTTCCACCGCTCGTCCACCGCCATGTAGACGCCCTGTTCGGCCTTCTGAAACTGGCTGAACACCATCTCGCGCGGACAGGCCCCTGACGCCAGTTCCGAAAGGTCAACGCCGTCGAGTTCGTGATCTGTTACGCGGGCACCCGCGGCCGCCAGAACGGTCGGCGCGATGTCCACGAGGCTGGCCGGCTTCTGGCACACCGCACCGGCGGCGAAGCGTTCCGGGTAGCGCAGGATCAGGGGAACCCGCGCGGCGGCGTCATGCATGCCACGCTTCCCGAAACAGTAGTAATCTCCCAGATACTCGCCGTGGTCCGATGCGAACACAATCAGCGTGTTTTCCAGTTGCCCCGTCTCGTCGAGCGCGGCCAGAATCCGCCCCACCTGGTAATCG
>JAKPPK010000338.1 GCA_029547385.1 Candidatus Latescibacterota bacterium | reverse complement strand
CATTTGCAGATCGTCTTCGGTTCGGCCACAGCCCCCGATCCAGATCGGCCTTCGCTGATCCAGATCCGCCACCACCAGCCGATACCGGTGGCCTTTGCGGACCGAGAACTCGTCGACGCCGATGGCCCGAAGATGCTCGGAAGGCGGATGACGCTTCAGCAAGCGGCGCATGTAGTTCATCTCCATGCGCCAGACCTGGTCCCAGCCCAGGTGATTCAGCTCGGCCACCCGCGGCACCGTCATCTCGCGGCACAGCTGCCCGATGCGGTCCTCGAACCGCTGCGTAAAGCGGGCCGAGCGGGCCAGCCATGCCACGGTCTCGCGTTTCACGGCGTCGCAGCTCGGGCAGTAGAGCCGGCGATACTCGATCTCGAGATAGATGCGCAGCTTGCTGGCATCCAGATCGCGCACGGTGTGATGGCGGCTGTCCCGAAACCCGATGCCGTCGTGCCGCAGACCGAGCACACCGTTTTTTTGACGCCGCTCAAGACGAGGGACAACTCCGCCGGGGTCCTCGGGGCGCGGCGTCAGCGCGGCGCAGGTGCGAAAACCGGGGAATCGATACGCGTCTCGGAGTGTTTTGGGATTCAGCATTGGAGCACTCTACCGACGCCGCGTGCGCGTGTCAACTTGCGAAGAGCGTTTAACCAACTATTACAGAGACTTATCTCTGCTTCGCTGCACAACAAAGTCGGAAGAGCCAAAAAATTATATGCGAAATCGCAATGCGCACAGATGTGGTTAATCTGGTTAATGAGATGAAGAAATCTAGAATGCTTGTTTTCGACACGGAACAGTTATCCAATTTGGTTGAACTATCACAGAAAGGGCTTGAGTCGATGCTCGATCACGCAACGAAGCGTTTCTGCAACAGAATGATCTTGAAGAACGGTTGTATGGTTAGAGACGGCGATTCATTTCGGTATACCCTCATATCACTTCTCGGATTACAGAAACTGCGCCAAGCTCATGGTATAGACAAATTTAACATAGACGCTCTTTTG
>JAKPPK010000324.1 GCA_029547385.1 Candidatus Latescibacterota bacterium | reverse complement strand
TGCACGTTTGTTTTCATGTCGCCGCGGCGCGCCTGCCCGGTCTTTTTCTGTTTGAAGGGCTTCTTGTTCGTGCCGGCAACTTCCGAACGGGTCTTGGTTTTGGCGGTACCCTGACGCTGATTCGCGAGGTACGTCACCACTGCCTTATGCACCACGTCCAGATTGGGCTCGGCCCCGAAGAGCGTCGCGGGCAGGTCTACCCGCCCCGCTTCGGCTCCCGCTTCATCAAACCGCACTGCGTTCATAGTTTCAAGCCTTACCACGATCGTCCGAAGAAATGGTTATCAGACCGTTGCGCCACCCGGGGACGCACCCGCTCAGCACCAGAAGGTTACGTTCTGCATCAACTTCCACCACGCGCAAACCCTTGACAGTGCTGCTCTGGTTGCCCAGGTGTCCGGCACCCTTCACGCCCTTGATGACGCGGCTGGGATACGCCGACGAGCCGATCGACCCCGGCAAGCGGTGGCTCATGCTCCCGTGCGTATTGGGTCCGCCCTTGAAGTGGTGGCGTTTCACGAAACCGGCAAAACCGCGCCCTTTGCTTGTGCCAACCACTTTCACCCTGTCACCCACGGAAAACACGCTGGCGTCTACCGTGGAGCCAATCTCAGGCGCTGATTCGAGCTTGATTTCCCGAATGAGCTTCCTCGGGCTGACGTTTTCCGGGTATTGCCCTGCAATCTGACGGGGCGCACGTCGCTTTGAATCTTCTTCCACGCCGACAATAACGGCATCATAGCCGTTCTTCTCCGCCGTGCGGTGGCCGATCACAACATGCGGCTGCACCTCAACGACCGTGACAGAGATCTCCCGCCCCGCGCCGTCAAAGATGCGCGTCATTCCGATCTTGCGTCCTACCAATTGCTTCATGTCTGGTCCACCGTGCGTATCAAACCTGTATCTCAACATCCACGCCAGCGGGAAGCTCAAGCTTCATCAGAGCGTCAACCGTCTGCGGAGTCGAATCGTAGATATCCAGAAGCCGCTTGTGCACCGCAAGCATGAACTGCTCACGTGATTTGACGTTCACGTGCGGCGAACGCAGAACGGTCGTAACTGAACGGCGCGTCGGGAGGGGTATGGGCCCTTTGATCCGCGCACCGGAACGCTTCGCAGTGCGCACGATCTCGTCAACCGACCGATCAAGCGCCCTGTGGTCGTACCCGCGCAGGCGAATGCGAATTTTCTGACCAGCCACGTGCGTGCCCTCTTATGGTTTTCATTACCCGCGGAGCCATTCCCGCGGCGAAATCCTTACTGCAGAATTTTGGTAACGGAGCCTGCGCCGACGGTTCTGCCGCCTTCACGAATTGCGAAACGGAGACCCTGTTCCATCGCAATCGGCGTCACCAGCTCTACCGTCATCACCGTGTGGTCGCCAGGCATCACCATCTCCGTGCCTTCCGGCAACGCAATCGACCCCGTCACATCGGTCGTCCGAAAGAAAAACTGAGGACGATACCCGCCAAAGAACGGCGTGTGACGACCTCCCTCCTCCTTCGTCAACACATACACCTCC
>JAKPPK010000308.1 GCA_029547385.1 Candidatus Latescibacterota bacterium | reverse complement strand
CTCTATCTCCGGCTCTCGGATGCGGAAACGGGCGCCGAACTCGCACGCTTCGCCGAGGGATACAGCCTCGCGTCGGCGATCGTCTGGAACGACACCTTCTACGCGTTTGCCTCCCGGCACGGCGACGGCACATGGAACGACGTCACCCTGTTCAAGTCGTCCGACCTGAGGAACTGGACGCAAAAGGTCGTGATCGAGCAGGAGGGCGCGGAGCATCTGTTCAACACCTCCGTCTGCGCAACGCCGGGCGGGTTTGTGATGGCGTACGAATCCGACGATCCTGCGTACGTTCCGTTCACGGTGAAATACGCCGAATCAGCCGACCTTGAGAACTGGACGAAGGTGTCGGATGCCGTGTTCGGGCCCGACCGCTATGCCGCATGCCCGTGTGTCCGGTATTCAGATGGGTGGTTCTACCAGATGTATCTGGAGCACAGAACGCCGCGCTGGTTTTTCGAGACGCACATTGCACGGTCGAAAGACCTCAAAACGTGGCATCTGAGCCCGATGAATCCCGTGATCACCCCGGAGGGTCTCGACGAGGGCAACAACGCGTCAGATCCAGAAATTGTGGAGTTTGCGGGGAAAACCTACCTCTACTACGCCGTCGGCGACCAGCTCACGTGGACGAGGCTCAAGCGCAAGACGTATGACGGCCCCATGGCGCGTTTCTTTGCGGCGTGGTGGGCGGGTTCGTAGGCACGGGTGGGCCGGGGAACCGTAGGGCGCGACGCATGCGTCGCTACCCACAAATGCCCATGGTAGGGCGCGTTGTCCTGCGCCGCCGTGGGCGACGGTGAACAAAGACGCACGCGAAGGGCCAGGGGCAACGTAGGGGCGGACCGGTGTGTCCGCCCGCGTTGGCACACAATTCGAACACGGGCGGACACACCGGTCCGCCCCTTGTATCTTGGTAGTGTTCTGGTGAGGATGTTTTTGGGGTTCGGTAGATCGCTCGCCCCTGGGTCGTGAAGACCATTGGTAGTAGGATCGCCGGACCTCTGGTGGAGTCGCAGTTCGAACAGTTACATGAGCCGTTGAGCTCGCATCACAAGGATGAAGAGACGCCATGGAATGCTTTGTCGGGATCGACACCTCTCAGGAACGGCTGGACGTGTA
>JAKPPK010000306.1 GCA_029547385.1 Candidatus Latescibacterota bacterium | reverse complement strand
CTCTATCTCCTGGAAAAGGCCGCGTATTTCGGTTCCAACGGCGTGGACGGCATCATGATGTCGGGACTGATGGGGAGCTGGCACAGTGACGTCTGGGCCGCCAATCGCTACACGGATGACCCTCCGGGCACCCGTGTCGTGGGAGCACAGAACTCCCTCCTGAAGCTCTGCAAACGGATGAACCAGCGATGTCGAGATGCCGGTGTGGATTACAACAGTGTTCAGGTCTCTGTGGCGCAACCTGTGCCGGACTGGTTTGACGACGCCGGATGGGCGAGGATTGTCGAGAATTTCCGCCAGGGCGCGATCTTCGCCCGTGACGCCGGGTTCGCCGGGATATCCTTCGACCACGAGTACATCTCCGACTGGTACCTGCTTCGTAACCCGAAATACAGCGAACCGGGGTACCCGCCCGAAGCCGAAGTTCGCAGGATGGTGCAGCAACGAGGGTACGAGATCATGTCGGCCATGCTGGAGGAGTTCCCGGACATGATATTCTGGCTCCTTCCGGAGAACCCGGATAACTACGAAGGCTGGCTCGGGGTTGACATGTTTGTCGGCCTCACTCGCGGCATGGCGGAACGGGATGCGCCGGGAGGGCTGCATCTGTGCACGGAACGGTCGTACCTGAACCTCCGCCCGCGCGGCCTCGCCACGATCAACAATTGGACGAGCGAGTCTGCGAGATTCGCGTTAAGAAAAGCCGCCACGCCTGAGGTGCTCGATTACTGGATGCGACGTTGCGGGCTCAGCGTGGGTATCTGGCCGCTCGGGTTCTACTACGAGTTCAAGGACTCCACAGGGAAACCGTACGGCTACACGGGTAAACGATCCACGTATCCCGGCGAATGGGTCGGCTCGTACGCGGACAAGACAGAGAACTACCCCGTGGAGAACTTCGAATGGCAAATCGCGGGTGCGCGCTCGCTCTCACGCCGTTTTGTGTGGCTCTACTGCCATGGGACGGTTCTGTGGCAAATGACGCCGGATGAAATGGTCCATTACCGCGCCACGCCAAACGACACGCTGCCGACTGTCTGGAATCTGCCGGAATACCTTCGCATACTTCGGGAACGTCCCGTTATGCAGGATCCTCTTTTTGAGGCAACGGCGGCCTCGATACGTGAACAAAGAGGATTTCCCGCGTTTGCGGGCTTTGTACCACGCTGGTGGCATGTTGGGCCGTTCCCGAACTTCATGGAGAACTTCGATGTCGTGTACCCGCCGGAGCGCGGAGTTGATCTTGCTGCCACCTACGCGGGCGACCCTTCATATCCCGATTCGCTGCGTGTTCTGCGCTGGCGCGAGTCCTCGACCGACGCCGCTGGTTACGTGGACCTCTCCGCGCTTTTCAGCAAACCGGGTCTGCCTCTTGCCTACAGCGTTGCCTATGTGGAAAACCCGCGCAGGAAAAGAGTCTGGTTTCGGTTCGGGAGCAACGACTACGGCCGCGTGTACGTGAACGGCCGGCAGGTGCACGACATGCGTGAGCAGCGAGCGGCCGCCATCGATGATGACAACTTTGAGGTGGAGTTGCCGGCAGGACGTTCTGAGATTCTCGTCAAATGCGGGGACGCCGGAGGCAAGCGATGGGGGTTCTATCTGCGCCTCACTGATGCTACGGGAAACGAAGTGCCCGGTCTCAAATGGGTTGGCGCCGAGGATTAGATACCTTCGGCGGTTTGGCAAATATCGTGCCGTGGGGGTATCTTAATAATTCTTGTGTTCTCGCTTCCAGACGGTGGTACGTCGCATCGCCAGGAAGCACGCAATGCGCCGGTGAGGTGCCTCACCATGTGAGTGCGCTCGCCGGCGTTTCCATCTGTGGATGGCTGACGCGAGGGCTGCGGTCGTCTGTGGCAGGGCGTTGGCTGTTCGTACGGAAAGGAGTTCAAATATGGTTCGCGTCACTCTCCCCGACGGCACACCCCTCGAGCTTCACGACGGTGCAACAGCCCTCGATGCGGCGGAGAAAATCGGTCCGAGGCTTGCCAAGGCCACGCTTGCGGCGAAAATCAACGATCTTCCAGTCGATGCCACCACTGCTCTTCGCGACGGAGACCGGCTTGCCCTTCTGACATGGGATTCCCCCGAGGGAAGGGATGTCTACCGGCACACAACTTCGCACATCATGGCACAGGCGGTGAAACGTCTGTTTCCTGAAGCCAAACCCGCGATCGGTCCAGCACTTGAGGACCGTTTCTACTACGATTTCGAGGTTGGCAGACCGTTCTCGCCGGAAGATCTGGAGAAGATCGAAGCGGAGATGGCGGAAATCATCAAGGAAGACCTGCCGGTTACGCGGTTTGAGCTGCCGGTCGAGGAAGCGATCAAGCTCTTCAGCGACCGAGACGAACCCTACAAGGTGGAGATTCTGCGCGATCTCTCCGACCAGAGTGAGCTGGTTCCCGGGGAAAAAGTGAGCCTGTATCGGCAGGGCGAGTACGTGGACCTCTGTCGCGGTCCCCACCTTCCCAGCACCGGGAGGGTAAAGGCGTTCAAACTGCTGAGTTCCTCCGGCGCGTACTGGCGCGGCGACGAAAAACGCCAGATGCTCCAGCGCATTTACGGCACCAGCTTTCCGGACAGGAAACAGCTTGAGAGTTTCCTTGCCGTGCTGGAAGAAGCCAAGAGGCGTGATCACCGGATTCTGGGTCCGCGCCTGGACCTTTTCAGCATTCATCCTGAGGTCGGTGCCGGGTTGATTCACTGGCATCCGAAGGGCGCTTTGATCCGGCACCTGATCGAGACTCTGTGGAAAGAAGAGCACATGCGGCGGGGGTACTCCCTGGTGTACACTCCGCACATTGCGAGCGACAATCTGTACCGGATAAGTGGTCACCTTGAGAAATACGACGCGATGTATCGCCCGATGGATATTGACGGCGAGAACTACCGTGTCAAGCCAATGAACTGCCCGTTCCACATCATGATATACCAGTCGCAGACCCGCAGTTACCGCGACCTACCAATCCGATACGCGGAACTGGGCACGGTGTACCGGTACGAACGGTCCGGGGTATTGCACGGCATGTTGCGTGTACGCGGCTTCACGCAGGATGACGCGCACATTTTCTGCCGGCCGGACCAACTGGTGGACGAAGTCTCCGATACCCTTGACCTGATGAAGTTTTTCCTCAGCACGTTTGGTCTCGATTACCAGGTCTACCTGAGCACGAGGCCCGAGCGGAGTTTCGGAACCGACGAGGAATGGGCGGTAGCCACTGACGCACTGAAGGAGACGCTCGAGAAGGCGGGCGTTCCCTACACGGTGGATCCGGGTGAAGGCGTGTTCTACGGGCCCAAAATAGACGTCAAATTGCTGGATGTACTGGGCAGACCTTGGCAAGGGCCAACAATTCAGGTAGATTTTCAACTTCCCCAACGCTTCGGCGTGGAGTACGTAGGGTCGGATAACCAGACACACAATGCGGTCATGGTGCACCGCGCCATGCTCGGTTCCATGGAGCGGTTCGTAGGTTGCCTGATCGAGCATTTTGCCGGTGCGTTCCCGCTGTGGATATCCCCGGTGCAGGTCGTCGTGTTGCCCCTTACCGAGGCGCAGACCGACTCGGCGACGGAGCTGGCGGGGCGGTTGAAAGCCGCCGGGTTGCGCGTTGAAACCGACCTTCGGAGCGAGAAGATCGGATCGCGGATTCGCGACGCGGAACTGCAGCGCGTACCGTACATGCTCATCCTTGGTGCCCGCGAAGTGGAAAACGGGGCCGTTGCCGTTCGTGCGCGGGAACGAGGCGATCTGGGCGCAAAGCCGGTGGATGAGGTTATTCGCCTCCTGTGCGAGGAAGTGTCAACCCGTTCATTGACGCCGAAGGTATGATTTCCGGGGCCGTTTCTGTCGTCCGCGGCCAGAAGAGAACAAGCGCCAACCGACTCCGCGTAAACCGGGAAATATCGGCTCTCCGGGTGTTTCTCGTCGGGGCCGATGGAGTGCCGGAAGGCGAAGTCACGCGTGAAGAAGCGCTTTTGCGAGCCTCGGCACGCGGATACGATCTCATAGAAGTCCAGCCCGGGGCAAATCCGCCGGTGTGTCGGTTGGGCAAGTGGGCCGATACGGCGGCGGTCAGTCCGCCACCTGTAGAAGCTGAACAACGGACGTTATGGGTCCCGGTCGGCTGCACGCAGACCGACTTCCGGCTGAAGATCGCCCACGGCCGCCGATTTCTGACTGAAGGTGGCGTTCTGGAGGTGGTGGTTCCGGTTGAGGGTTCGCGGGACCAGGCAGCCGCCGAACAGGTGTTGCGCAAAGTGGTCGAGGCTTTTTCAGATTGCGCCAGGCCAGGAGCAGTCAAGAGAAGCAAAACGGAATTGACGATGGTTTTTTCGCCGGTCACGTCGGGTGAAACCCGCGCGGACCGGCCTGATACCGGCGAATAGAGGGAGAGCAAGCTGTGCCAAAAATGAAAAGCCGCCGGAACGCTCGGTTCCGGTTCAAGGTGACCGCGAACGGAAAGATTCTGCGCCACCAGTCGAATTGTAATCATATTCTTACCAAGAAATCGAGCAAGCGCAAGCGTTTCCTGCGCAAAAGCGTCCTTGCTGACGCAGCGGATGTGCCACGCATCCGACGGATGCTGCTCGCGTAATCAGTTTCATACGGGAGCTGTTTCCACCGGGCAGGTGGCCGCAGCGATTATCACACGGAGTCAAAACATGCCACGGGTCAAACATGGAGTGGCGTCGCACGCACGTCACAAGAAAGCGCTGGAGCATGCGAAAGGGTATTACGGCGGGCGGTCGAAGCTGTTCCGCACCGCACGTGAAGCGGTGGACCGCGCACTGGCCTATTCGTATCGCGGCAGGAAAGAAAAGAAACGGGACTTCCGGTCTCTCTGGATCGTTCGCATCAACGCAGCAGCAAGGATGCACGGGCTGAGCTATTCCCGGCTCATGTACGGGCTGTCGCAGGCCGGTGTAGACGTGAATCGGCGCATGCTTGCAGACCTGGCGGTGCACGATCCCGAGGCGTTCGGCCGGCTGGCAGAAACCGCAAAAGCGCAGTTTTAACCTCCACGGAAGGAGAGGCGGACAACGCCTTGTCAAGAGCGCGCGGAACGATGCGCTCCTGACGAGAACGTCCGCCTTTTTTGCATCATGACAGCGGAATTGCTTGACGAACTCGACAGGATTGCCGCACAGGCCCCCGCACGGATTGACGCGTGTGCGTCGCCCGAAGAAGTGGAAGCGTTGCGCGTGGAGTACGTGGGAACGAAGGGCAGTATCACGCGCATCAACAAACTCCTTCGGGAAGTGCCTGCCGACCAGCGGCCAGGCCTCGGCAAACGCGTGGGGGAGGTGCGTTCGCTTGTACTGCAGAAGTTGCAGGAGGCCGGCCAGAAGTTTCAGGTCGAAGAGGGTGCCCGCAGGCAAAAGATCGACATTACTTTACCCGGCCGGACCTTTCTTCTGGGCCGCCGCCACCCGCTCACGATAGCCCTTGACCGTATCACGTCGATTTTCTCGGACATGGGGTTCACCGTGGCGGACGGGCCGGAGATCGAAAGCGAATACTACAACTTCGAAGCGCTCAATATGCCTCCGGATCATCCGGCGCGTGACATGACGGACACCTATTACGTGACCCCGAGATGGCCTCTGAGGTCGCAGACTTCGCCGGTGCAGGTGCGCGAAATGGAAAAGCGACGTCCACCGGTGCGCATCATTGTTCCCGGCAAGGTATACCGTAACGAGGACGTCAGCGCCCGGGCCATGAATCAGTTCTTCCAGGTGGAAGGGCTGTATGTTGACCGGAACGTCACGTTCGCGGACCTCAAGGGAACACTGGAAACGTTCTGCAAACGGTTCTTTGACCCGAAAACCAGGGTCCGTTTCCGGCCGTCGTATTTCCCTTTCACGGAACCCAGCACGGAAGTGGATGTGAGCTGCATCCTGTGCAACGGTTCAGGATGCCGGGTGTGCAAATACGCCGGGTGGCTGGAGATACTGGGCGCGGGAATGGTAGATCCTAACGTATTCGGTTTTGTGGATTATGACCCGGAAGAGTACACCGGGTTCGCGTTCGGCATGGGCATTGATCGCACCACGATGATGCGGTACGGGGTGGACGATATCAGGCATTTCTGGGAAAATGATATGCGATTCCTGTCCCAGTTCGAATGAGAACGGTGGACGCGTGAAGGGCGACAGGGGTCAACTTGACGAAGGCGCGGGAGCATGAGAATCTCACTTGGTTGGCTGAACGACTTCTTTCCAACGGACGGGTTGTCCGCGGCGAACATTGCTGATCGCCTGACTGCGTCCGGCATAGAAGCCACTCCGATCGGCACACTGATTCCGGGGGATTCCCTTGTGATCGGAGAGGTGCTGACGTGTGAAAAGCACCCGAACGCGGACCGCCTGTCCGTATGTGGCGTGACGACTGGCGGTGCTCCCATGACGATCGTATGCGGCGCGCCGAACGTGGCAGCAGGCCAGAAAGTCGTCATTGCACCGGTAGGGACGGAACTCGCCAACGGAATGCGCATCAAAAGGGCCGCAATCCGCGGTGTCACGTCTGAAGGCATGATCTGCGCGGAAGATGAGATTGGCCTCGGTGACGACCACGAGGGCATCATGGTCCTCCCTCCGGATGCTCCGACCGGCATGTCGTTTCTCAAGTATCTCCATCTGGACAGTGAGCGGCTTGAACTCGAATTGACGCCAAACCGTCCCGACGCGATGAGCCATCGGGGCGTGGCGAGGGATCTTTGCGCGCTTTTCGGTCGCCCGACAACCAACCCCATTACCTCGCCGGAAGAAAACGGCCGCCCGGTGGAAGAGATTACCTCGGTTCTGATTGATGACCCTGAAGGGTGTCCCCGGTACGTGGCGCGTGTTGTCGAAGGGGTAAGGATCGCACCCTCCCCGGAATGGCTGGCTGGCCGTTTGCGGCAGGTTGGCGTCCGGCCGATCAACAACGTGGTGGATGTAACCAACTACGTGCTCATGGCGATTGGCCACCCGTTGCATGCGTTCGACCTTCACCGGCTGGCGGGACGCCGGATCGTTGTTCGGGCTGCGGAACGCGACGAAAGATTCACGACGCTTGATGGAACCGAGCGAATCATTCCCGAAGGAAGCGTGTTCATCTGCGACGGGGAGAGACCCGTGGCCCTGGGCGGAATCATGGGGGGGCTGAATTCGGAGATCACTGACGACACCACGGATGTGCTGCTTGAGGCGGCGTACTTCACTCCAACGCGCATCCGTCGAACCGCGAAAGCAGTGGGGCTGCAGACAGAGGCATCACAGCGTTTCGAACGCGGTGCAGACTGGGACGCGGTCATCGAAGCGATTGACTGGGCCGCGGCGCTGATTCAGCAGCTTGCCGGTGGCTCCGTTGCAAAGGGAAGAATAGACGCGTACCCGAAAAGGCTGGAACCGGCTGCGATAACGCTCCGGTGGGCGCAGATACCCCGTGTGCTGGGCGCAGATGTTCCGCGGGAGGAGTCGAAACGGATCCTCACGGCTCTTGGCATACCGGTCCGCGCCGAGACTTCGGAGGGGCTTCGGTGTGAGCAACCCTCCTGGAGACCGGACTTGACGCGGGAAATTGACCTGGTGGAGGAAATCGCCAGAATCTGGGGTTTTGACCAGATTCCGTCGAGAGTCGGTGGCGTGGGCGTGCCTCCCGAAGAGGCTCCGCCGGAGCTCGCAATCGTGCCACAGCTTCGGTCATGGTGCATTGGTGTGGGGCTTCAGGAGGTCATCACGAGCAGCCTGGTGGCGCCCCGGTACGCCGACCTTTTCTGCGGCGACGGAGCGAAGGTCGAGATAACGAATTTCTCCACTGCCGACATGAGCGTGCTCCGAACTCACATGCTTCCAAGCCTGCTCGATGTTGCGCGAATCAACTACAGCCGCAAAATCGAAGGGGTAGCACTTTTCGAACTCGGGCACGTGTACAGCAGAAAAGCCGAGGATGAGTACAATCAACGCCGGGTGTTAAGTATTCTGCTGACCGGGTCAACCGGTCAGGTCCGCTGGGCTGATCAGCGCCGCGAGTGGGATTTCTACGACCTTTCCGGGATCGCCGAAACGATTGTTCAGCGCTGTTCTCTTCGTTCGCCGGAAATTGTACATTATGACGGTGACGAGTTCGTGCCGGGTACGGGCGCACGAGTTCTCGTTGCGGGCAAAGAGGTGGGTCAACTGGGGCAGGTTCGGAATGACGTGTGTGAGCTTTTCGACCTCCCCGCATTGGCGTATTACTGCCAATTCGATGTTATCGGTTTGGCGGCGTGCCAGGCAACTCTGAGCCGCGTGAAGCCGCTTCCTCGCTTTCCGGCCGTGGAACGCGATCTGGCGCTTGTGGTTCCGGAATCGGTCGAATCACAGATGCTGGAGAACACTATCAAAGAGGCGGGCGGCGCGTTGCTTGAGCGCGTCATTGTGTTTGACGTATACCGGGGCCCCGGCGTGAGCAAGGGTGAAAAGAGTGTCGCGTTTCATCTCGATTTCCGTGCAGCGGACAGGACGTTGAAGGACGAGGAAGTAGACACGTTCATGCGCCGCATTGTGGAATCAGCGCAGGGGAAAGCAGGAGCCAGATTGCGGGAATGATGCAACGAAATGCTCTTGAAGCCGATGTGGAGGCTGTTCTTACGCGGTACGACACTGTGGCCCGTGAAGTGATGATCCAGCTCGCCCGCTGGGCGAGCGAACGGGCGGAGTGGCAGGCGGAGCGCGAGGAGTTGCAGGAAGCACTCGAACGAGCTCATGAGAGGGATGCACGTTTGCAGGCGGCACCGTTGCAAGAAGCGCTCCAACGAGCGATTTCCCGGGTAGATGGCATTCTGGCTGCGGCAGAAGAGGTGGAGTCATGAACGGGATTCCGGATTCCAGGGCGAATGCGATTACCGTTCGTATCTACGGAACAGAATATTCGTTCCGTTCGCCGCAAGACCCCGATTACGTCAAAACCGTTGCTGATACTGTCGATCAGGAAATGCGCCGTCTTAGTGAAAACCGGGTTGTGAAGTCCACGCTGGAAGTGTCGGTTCTGGCGAGCATGCACCTTGCCGACGAACTGCTTCAGACGCGAAAGAAACTGCACGAGGTGTTGCAGCGCGTGGACCAAACGACGGAGGCGATGGCTAAGATACTCGACGCGGGGCCTTCAGAAGCGGCTGGTTGACAGCCTCGGGGCCGAGCGCCACTCGTTGAACCCCCTCTTCCGCGAAAGCGCGTGCTGTTGCCATGCGCGCATGACGGAACAGGGGTTTTTTATTTTCGCACTCGGGCAAAGTTGTTTCCCGGAGGATACAGGGGATGGATATCAATCCGATCGTGTTCGCAATAGGAACTCTTGCGCTGGTCGCTCTCGCCTTCGTACTCGGGTGGGTGATCGCGAGGAGAGTGGAACAGGCAAAAATCGGCAGCGCGGAAGACGCTGCTGCGCGAATTCTGGACGAAGCGCAGCGGGAAGCCGCGAATCTGAAGCAGAAAGTCCAGCTCGAGGCCCGCAATCAGCAGCTGGAGATGCAGGAACGCAATCGAAAAGAGGCAGATGCCCAGAGAGCAGATTTGATCAGAATGGAAGCCCGCCTGGTGGAGCGGGAAACAAAACTTGACCGCAAAAGCGATGAACTCACTGCCCGCGAGGGCGAACTCAACGGCATAAGGAAAGCGCTTGAAGTACGTCAGACAAGCCTGTCGAAAAAGGAAGAGGACCTCAATCGGCTCATCTCCGAACAGACGACGGCGCTCGAGCGAATAGCTCACATGACTGCGGATGAAGCACGAGAGGTGCTCATCGCCAACATGGAAAGCAAGGCCCGCGCGGAGGGTGCGCGGCGTGCGAAAGAAATCCGTGATCGTGCAGAACAGGATGCGGAGAGGGAAGCACGGGAGATCATCGGGATTGCTATCCAGCGCTTTGCCGGGGAACACACGACCGAGACCACGGTTTCTGTGGTTCAGTTGCCGAATGAAGAGATGAAGGGACGGATTATCGGGCGCGAAGGTCGCAATATTCGCGCGTTTGAGATGGCAACCGGCGTGGATGTGATCGTGGACGATACACCGGAGGCGGTGATTCTTTCGGGGTTCGATCCCGTGCGCCGCGAAGTGGCCAGGATTGCCATGGGAAAACTGGTGGAAGATGGGCGCATCCACCCCGGGCGTATAGAGGAATTGGTGGACAAAGCGCGGAACCAGGTGGAGGAAGAAGCGCAGCGTGCCGGTGAAGAGGTTGTGTACGAGCTCGGCATCCACGACATGCACCCTCAACTCGTCAAGACGCTGGGCAAACTGAAATACCGCACCAGTTACGGCCAGAACGTCCTGCAGCACTCCAAAGAGGTGGGAATCCTCACCGGTCTGATGGCAGAGCAACTGGGGTTGGATCCTCTGCTTGCCAGGAGGGCAGGCCTGCTGCATGACATAGGAAAGGCCGTCGACAGAGAAAACGAGGGCACGCACGTTGCTCTCGGATTGGAACTTGCCAAACGATACGGCGAAAACGAGGAAGTCCAGGCGAGTATCGAATGGCACCACGGTGATCCTGTTGCGAAGTCCATAATCAGTGTGCTGGTTAACGCGGCAGACACGATTTCGAGTGTGCGGCCCGGCGCGCGAAGGGAAACGATCGAAGGGTACGTGAAACGGCTGGAACGCCTCGAATCGATCGCCCAGGCATTTGATGGCGTGGAAAAGACCTACGCCATTCAGGCGGGGCGTGAGGTTCGGGTGATGGTGAAAAACGACCGAGTGGACGACGCGATGGCGCAGCAACTTGCCAACGACATCGCCGAAAAAATACAGGCGGACATGGAATACCCCGGCCAGATCAAGGTCGTCGTTATCCGGGAGTCCCGTTCCGTTTCCTACGCGAAGTGAGGACCGTTCCGCATGCGGGTTCTTTTTGTGGGGGATATCGTCGGCCGGGCGGGGCGCCGTGCCGCTGCCGTGCTGATTCCCCGCCTTCGGGTTGAAAAGAACATTGATGCCGTGGTGGTAAATGCCGAAAATGCGGCGGCCGGTGCAGGGATCAACCCGAAAATTGCGGAAGCTCTCTGGGAATCAGGTGCCGACATCATCACGACCGGGAACCATGCCTGGGACAAACGAGAGGGGCTGCCTCTCATTGAAAGTGGCCGTCTTCTCCGCCCCGCGAATTACCCGAGCGGGGTCACCGGCGTGGGCTCGATGGTGGCACGCACAAAAAAAGGCGAGGCGCTGGGCGTCTTATGCCTGCAGGGGCGGGTCTTCATGAAGGCCATAGACTGCCCGTTCCGGACCGCCAGGCGCGAGATCGAATCCTTGCACGCCGAAACGGTATCTATCGTGGTGGATTTTCACGCCGAAGCAACTTCGGAGAAACTTGCGATGGGCTGGTATCTCGACGGTGACGTGGCTGCAGTAGTTGGTACGCATACGCATGTTCAGACCGCAGACGAGCGCGTGCTGCCACATGGAACCGCGTACATCACGGATGTCGGGATGACAGGCCCGTTTGATTCGGTGATCGGAATGGACACAAAAACGGCCATCCAGCGTCTGATCACGGGTTTGAATCCCCGGCTTGTCCCCGCCAAAAACGACGTGAGGCTTTCTGGAGTGATCATTGACATTGACGGCGCAACCGGTCTTTCCACCGGCATAGAACGTGTGAACGTGCATTATGCGCACGCAGGTGGTACACTTTCAGACGATGAGGAGTCAGATTAATGCCAGCGCAACTGCTTGACGGCAAAGCCGCCTCCGCTGGCATCCGACGTGAAGTCCTCTCACGGGCGCAACATCTGTCGCCGGCCCCAAGCCTGTGCGCCGTCCTTGTGGGTGACGACCCTGCGTCCGCGCTTTATGTCCGAAACAAGGAACGCGCATGCGCGGAGTCCGGGATACGTTCCGTGTTCCGCCGTCTTCCTGCCAGCACGACGCAGGCGGAACTTCTCGACCTTGTGCGCGAACTCAACGCGGATCAGGATGTGGACGGTATCCTCATTCAGTCGCCACTGCCGCGTGGGTTGGATGAAGCGGGGCTGGTGAACGCGATCTCGCCGTGGAAGGATGTGGACTGCTTTCATCCGGAGAACGTGGGTCTGCTGGTTGTCGGTACGCCGCGGTTCCTTCCGTGTACCCCCGCCGGTGTGCAAAGGCTGCTGATACTGAACTCAATTGAAACCGCGGGCAAGCACGTCGTGGTGGTGGGGCGTTCCAACATAGTCGGCAAACCGATGGCCAACATCATGCTTCAAAAGACGTCCGGAGCGAACGCGACCGTTACGGTCTGCCATACCGGCACCCGCGATATCGGGTATTACACGCGGCAGGCGGACATCCTCATCGTCGCGGCAGGGCGCCCGAACACGATCACCGGCGATATGGTCAAGGCGGGTGCGGTTGTTGTGGACGTCGGCATGAACGAGGTCGAGGATGCATCGGCACCGCGCGGGAAACGATTCGTTGGTGACGTGGACTTCCATGCCGCGAGTGAAGTCGCGAGCTGGATTACCCCTGTGCCGGGGGGAGTCGGCCCGATGACGGTGGCGATACTGATGGAAAACACATTGCGTGCCGCCGAACTGCGCGACATGAGGCGCTGACCCCAGGTGATGACACACCCCGAAGTTGTTCTTGGCGCGGATGCGCTCACCGTAAGCGAGATCACCGCGCAGCTCAAAGAGCTCATCACGTCATCTTTCGGTGTTCTCTGGGTTACCGGGGAAGTCAGCAACTTCCGACGCCAGGCGTCCGGGCACTGGTATTTCACGCTCAAAGACGCAGGAGCGCAGCTGCGGTGCGTGATGTGGCGCTCCTCAACCGCAAGGCTCTCATTCGTGCCGCAGGACGGCATGCAGGTTCTGGCTCGTGGAAGCTT
This sequence comes from Candidatus Latescibacterota bacterium, assembly GCA_029547385.1. Taxonomy (GTDB): domain Bacteria; phylum Latescibacterota; class MWCZ01; order MWCZ01; family MWCZ01; genus MWCZ01. The sequence continues at coordinate 7,945 of JAKPPK010000306.1, read as the reverse complement.
GGATCTGTACGAGGCTTACGGTCAGCACCAGTTAATGGTGAGTTACCTTCAGCCGGCCGGCATCGGGGCTCTGCAACAGGCGTTCGAGCAGCTCAAATCGCGCCTAGCGGAGGAGGGGCTTTTCGACAACGCGCGAAAACGGCCCCTGCCCAAATGGCCAAAAGTCGTCGGCGTCATCACTTCCGGGACGGGAGCGGCGGTACGGGATATCATCACCGTAATCAGCCGTCGGATGCCGACGACGCGCATCATCGTCCGTCCGGCGATCGTGCAGGGAGCGGAAGCAGCGGCGGACGTGGCGGCGGCGATTGACGAAATGAACCGTCACGGTGCAGCGGATGTTCTGATCGTGGGTCGGGGAGGAGGTTCCCTCGAAGATCTCTGGGCCTTCAACGAGGAACACCTGGTTCGCGCGATCGCCGGCTCGAAGATCCCGGTCGTGTCGGCGGTGGGCCACGAGATCGATTTCACACTCGCAGACTTTGCGGCGGATGTGCGAGCGCCGACTCCCTCCGCCGCCGCCGAAATCGTTGTGCCTGACCAGACCGAAATCCGAACGTATGTCACTGGTATTCTCGGAGAGATGGTTTCAGGCATGAGAGACAGGGTAACCCGCTCGGCAGATCAGGTGCACCGCGCGTGGAGTGCCGATGTTCCGCGCCGGCTGACGACGCGGGTGGATCGGATGTCACAGGATGTTGACCGGTTGGTGGAAACCGCGGGCATCCGGTTTGAACGCCTTGTTCGACAGCGACGAAACGCGTTCGGGAAAGCCGCTGCCCGGTTGGATGCCTTGAGCCCGCTCAAGATTCTCGGGCGCGGGTATGCGGTCTGCGAACGCGAACCGGACGGAACGCTCATTACCAGTGCGACCGATGTTGATGTGAAAGACCGTTTTCGCGTGCGCCTCCACCGCGGCATCATTCTGGGGAAAGTGGAGGGACGCCTCGGCTAACGGTTGACCACCTCCCACACGAAAGGCAACCGGGGGTCATTCCAGTCCGCGCGGTACTCATCAGAAGGGTCGTACGCCGCATTGGTCGTGTTGATGAGCACGGCTTCCTCAGTGAGTGTCAGGTATCCGTGAAATACTCCCGGGGGTATCGCAAGCGTCACGTTCGCCCCGCCTCCCATGATGACTTCATTTGCAACGCCGCACGTGGGCGAATCTTTCCGCGCATCAAAGAGACCGACTTTGATCTTGCCGACTGCCACGTACCAGACGTCTGTCTGGCGAAGATGGTAATGCCACGCCTTCACTACGCCGCGGCCGGTTTTGGTGACGTAACTCTGACCGAACCCCGCAAAAAAGGGGTCGGACGCCTTGAGGTACACAGAGAGGCTTTGTCGGTCGTCCACGTTTTCCTTTATTGAAGTGATAACAACCCCTTCGATGGGGCGCGGGGCGTTCGGCTTCTGCGAACTGCCCGCATGTTTCTGAGGGCAACCCGCATACCGTGGGTCAATTGTTTCGTCGGCCATCGTTATTTCCTTCCGTGGCACCTCAGCGGGGGACAACGCATGTTGTTCAAGATAACGAAATCGCCCCGCAACGCGAAAACGGAGTGCTCCCCGAACTGTCTGGTGGTGCCGGTATGATCCGTCCAGGGCGGTTGACGCGGAAGACGGCTGCGCTCAGCGTGGGCCGCGGTGCGGGTGTGGCCGCGCAGTTCGCGCTGAACATGTTCCTGGTTCGCGTCGTCAGCCAGCACGAATTCGGCTGGTTTCACGAAATAAGAGTCGTACTCACGTTTGCCGCGCTTCTCGATCTGGGCATTCCTCTCGGTCTGCTTCAGGTGGCGGGGGCAGCGGAACCCGGTCGCCGGCACGGTCTCTACCGGACCGCCCTGGCAATCGCGGGCGCAGCAGGTCTGGCGACCGGCGCGATTCTTTTCCTCGCGGGTTTACTCCCCGCTTTTACGGGGCTGTCCTCCGCATTCGCCTGGTCGGGACTCCTCATCGCCGCCACGATCGTTGCCGCGGTGCTCGAATCTGCACTCGTGGTGGAAGAACGCCACGCTGCAATCGCCGCGATTTCGGCAACAAGCGCCGTCGGGGGACTGGTTCTTGCGCTGGCGGGAGTTCTCTGGCGGCCTTCGATCAGCGTCGCGTACGCCGCGCTGGCTCTGGCGGCCTGTGCGCGTGCCGTGGCGCTGGCGAAGGTTACCGGTGTCGCACGGACCGGTGTTCAGTGGCGCCCGCTGGCAGGCGCGGTCCAGCTCCTGAAAACCAGCATCGCGGTGTCAGGCCATCGCGCACTCGGTATCGCGTCAGGGACCATCGACAGAGCAGTGGTGGGTATCTTCTTCTCCGCGGGCACCCTTGGCTGGTACGTCACGGGGGCGTGGGAAGTGCCCTTCATGTCGGTGTTTTTCAGCGCAATCGCGTCGGCGATACTCCCGGAGATGAGCGCGCACTGGACGGCGAAAAAGAACGCGGACGTCCTCGCGGTCTGGCACCGGTCGATCACGCTTTCCGCGTGGCTGATTTTCCCCATCTGGCTCTGGTCGTGGATCTGGGCACCGGAACTGCTCCGCGTTCTTTTCACGCGGCAGTACGAGGACGGACTCCCGGTGTTCCGCATCTACCTGCTTGCGTTGCCCGTGCGCATTGCGGTGTACTCCGCCCTGCTCGTCGCAATGGAAAAATCAAGGGTGCTCGTGAACGGGGCAGTGATTGATGTGGTAGTCAATCTGGTGTTGAGTGTGGTACTGGCCGTGGCGATTGGCCCGCTGGGCCCCGCAGTCGCCACCGTGGTGGCTACCTATTCGCAAGCGGGGTATTATGTCGCCAGCGTGCGGGGAGACCTGCCAGTGCAGCGGGTCGGTTTCTTCCCGTGGGGAAGCCTCTTCTGGGCTTTGACGGCCGCCGGACTCGTAACACTGCCTACTCTCGTCCTGCGCCGCGTGTTCGAGGGTGACCTGCCGAGGGCAGGCATTGCACTCGCATGGACGGCCTGCATTCTCGCCGCCGGAGCGTTTTTCGCCTTGCGCAAAAGGGGCACGGAAGGAGAATAGGCCGCACGTGTGCGGGAATGCGCCGCATTCAGACCGAGGTGCTTCCCCCGGCGAACTCAGGCAGGAGGTCGCGGCCTTTCGCGATAAGTGCGGCAACAATCCTGCGCGCCCAGTATTCCCCCTCTTCAGCGGTGCTCTCCAGCGCGTCGCGCCCACAGCCGATGAACTCCCCCGCGTCGCTAAGCGCCTGAAGGTTCACCTCGTCCGGCAGGAGCGCCATCAACAGGGAGGTCTCCCACTTGCCTGCGTGGTCTCCGTGCCCCGGTTCGCCTGCCTCTTCCAGAATCTGGCCTTCGTGTCCCGCCCAGTGTGCAAGGCCGAGATGGCGCGCGGCGAGATGGCCGACGAACCGCCCGTAATGGGTCAGTGGATAATGTCCGTTCAGAAAAATCAGCCCTTTGAACCCGAGGGATTTCACCTGGCAGCAAATCTTCCATAGCAGCGCGGTATAATCCTGTGCCTGGGCAAGGATAGAACCCGACTGCGTATAACCGGGCTTAAAATCATCGGGATCCAAACCCATCCTCGTAACGATTTCCTTTCCCACGCTCGCATTGATCTCCATCAGGTGCGACTCCCGGTGTTCGCCGTACCACACCACAGGAAACACGATTCCTCCGCCTCCTTCGGCCGCGCGAAGGCACAACGCGTGCGCTTTCAGGCCGTCCAGCCCCACCGGATTGTGCGGACCGTGCCACTCGAGCGTTCCGAGAGGCACGTATGCCAGCGGAAAAGCCTCCCGCAGCCGTATGATATCCGCGGGGCGGAGGTGTTCGTACCGACGCTCCATTTTGTCTCCCCTCTGGCGCGGGCCTGAGTCGGCGTCCCGGCATTGCACGCGAACGCAGGACACACCGGGCCGCATGCCGCCGCTTGACCTATTTCGTCTCGCCGCGTAGTGTATAATTCTACGAGTTGCGATTGACGCGAAGAAACGGGGCCACAGTGGCGAAACGAGTTCGAACTCGCTCCTCAGTTCCCGCGGACATCTCCCACGCGCCGGATGTGGTGCGCCTGCGGGGCATGCAGTTCTACGGATTTCACGGCGCGACCCCTCAGGAACGCAAAATCGGCCAGCGATTCGAAGTGGACGTGGAAATGGCCATTGACGCCGAAAAGGTTGTGGACGGCGACCTCTCCACCACCCCGGATTACCGCATCGTCTACGGCATCTGCAACGCCTGCGTCACCGAACGGCGGTACCGGCTGATCGAGGTGATGGCGCGGGAAATTGCGCACGAGATTCTGGCAACCTTTCCGATGGTCGGCGTGCGGGTAACGGTGAGGAAACCGTGCGTGCCCCTTGGAGGCGTGGTGACGGTGGGCGCCGAAGCCGTGGTGCAACGGGGCAACCTTTGAACCGCTCACGGTGCTTTCTGGCCCTCGGATCGAACCTGGGTGACCGCAGGGAGAATCTTCGCCAGGCCCTTGCGAGGGTATCGTGTGGCGGCGATCTGGAGATCGTTGCGGTCTCCCGCCTCTACGAAACGGTTCCGGTGGGACCGCCCCAGGGGCCCTATTACAACGCGGTGGCAGAAATCGTGACCGGGCTCGCGCCGGAGGAACTTCTCGCGCGGTGCCGGAGCGCGGAAAACGCCGGCGGCCGCCAGCGGACGGTGCGCTGGGGACCGCGCACCATTGACATTGACATTCTCGACTGCGGCGGGATGGTGCGCGAAACCGCGGAACTGCGTCTGCCGCACCCGGAAATGGCACGCCGGGCGTTTGTGCTTGTTCCGCTCCGCGATGTCGCGCCGGACTGGGTGCATCCGGTCGAACACCGCAGCGTCGGGGAACTTATCGAGGCACTGGGTGATACCGGCGGAGCGTGTGTGGTAATCGAGGGGAGTGGCTGGTTCGTGCCACCCCCGGGAACGCGCGGGGAAGGTGCGTCATCATGCGGATGATTACGACTGTCGCCGAAATGCGGCAGTGGTCTGACCACGAGCGCCAGAGTGGCACGCGCATCGGGTTCGTGCCGACCATGGGGGCGCTCCACGCCGGACACCTCAGCCTTGTCGCACGTGCCCGCACGAAGGCGGACGTCGTCGCGGCCAGCATTTTCGTCAACCCTACTCAGTTCGGGCCCCGGGAGGATTTTGCTTCCTACCCGCGGACACTCGAACGAGACGTTGACCTCCTCGCGCAGGAGGGCGTTGCGGTGGTGTTTGCGCCTTCCACCGAGGAGATGTACCCCTCAGGCTGCATCACCACGGTAAGGGTGGAGGGCCTTTCGGCCAAGCTCGAGGGAGCCATCCGGCCTTCGCATTTCGCCGGCGTTACCCTGGTCGTCGCGAAGCTGTTCCACATCGTTCAGCCCCATGTGGCGGTGTTCGGACGAAAAGACGCGCAACAGGCCATCATTCTTCAGCGCATGGTGCGGGACCTCGACTTCGGCGTGGAACTCGACGTTGCCCCCACCGTGCGCGAGGCGGACGGCCTTGCGATGAGCTCGCGCAACGTGTATCTCTCGATTGCGGAACGAAAACAGGCAGTAGTGCTTGCCCGCGCGCTGCAGGCCGGTTTCCGCGCATGGAGCGAAGGCGAGCGGAAAAGCGCCGTGGTGCGGGCGCTGATGATGAACGTGCTGGCGGAAGAACCGGCCGCGCGGCTGGATTACCTCGAGATCGTGTCGCAGAGAACGCTTGAGCCCGTTGCGCTGGTGCGCAGCGGAACGCTTGTCGCCGGGGCCATCCGCGTGGGAAAAACCCGCCTGATCGACAACTGGTGGGTCCGCGAGGACGGCGAGGCGGAGTTCTAACGCCCGCCAGATCGCCTGGTAAGCCATTCGTTACACGGAACGCATATTCAGTCCCCTTTGAAAGGAACGTAGTACCATGGACGCCCTCCCGACCTACGTCACCATGTGCCGCGCGAAGCTCCACAACGCAACCGTCACGGAAACGAAGCTTCAGTACGAAGGCAGCATCACGGTGGACCAGAACCTCCTCGATGCCGCCGGAATGTACCTGTACGAAAAAGTGCACGTGGTGAACCTGAACAACGGCGAGCGGTTTGAAACCTACATCATTCCGGGCGAGCGGGATACCGGCGAAGTCTGTCTGAACGGCCCGGCCGCGCGGCTTGCGGAGGTGGGCGACACCGTCATCGTCATCGCCTACAGCTTCGTACCGGAGGCGGATGCGCCCGCGTTTCGGCCCACGATTGTGGTGCTGGGGCCACAGAACCAATTAAGGGAAATACTGCGCCCCGCGTAGGCGATGAAACCAGGGTGTAATGAGTCCGTTACGTCTGCTCCCTCCGCCCCTGTGCCGTCATTCCCGCGCAGGCGGGAATCCAGACATCACCGCCGCCGCCACCCCGCGCCGGTCGTTGAGGGGGACTGCGGCGGTCTCCGCAGCGGTCCGGCCATCTCGATACATCGAACCGGACGGGGAACATCACTTCGTTTCCGTTCCCGGGCCGGTTCGCCACTCGATGTCCGGTCGTCGTACGTCCGGCCAGCCGGTCTCCGAGTGACGGACGCGAAACGGACGTCGTATCGAGGAGCCCGGCATTTGCGCGTCCGGCCTCCCCCTCTTCTCCTGCGTGCGACACTCCTCCCGGTCGTCGAGTGGCGCGGCCGTCAGGCTGCGGTGTATCGAGACGACCCTCCCGAACCACTGCGTCCTGCGCACGGACAACGGACTGCCCCTAGATTCCCGCCTGCGCGGGAATGACGGCTTCCGAGTGGCGAACGCACGGCACGGACGGCATCCGACCCCCGCGCCGCGAGGGCGTGTGAACAACTTCACAGGCGTTTTTTTTTGCTATTGACAGAAAACCCGCGCACGCGTACGTTAAAATCAGCCTTAGCCGGGTTGCGTCATTACATTGTGCAAACTTATCAAAATTTGACGATTTGTCTGATTTCCACGGTCGGGCGCATTGGAGGTCTGGTATGAGAAGGCTGTCCACACTTTTTGCCGCGGCTCTTTTCCTCGGTGCGGGCTCTGCGGGTGCCGCCGTAACGATCTCCAATACCGGCACGCCGGCGGCGGGGGAGTTGCTCGTTAACACGGCGAATCAGGCGATCACACGAATCCGGCTCGTTGCCGACACCACCGAAGGTGCAACGATCACGCAGGTCACGCTGACCAAAGCCGGCACCGCCGTGAATGGCACCGACTGGGACGAGTTGAAACTATACTGGGATGAGGACGGAACGTACAACGGGAACGAGACAAAACTGGGCGATACCGCAACCCCCAGCGGCAGCACCACCGCGTTTGTCTTCAGCGGCTTCTCACAGGAAGTGCCGACAAGCCAAACCCGTTACCTCTGGGCCGTGGTTCGAACCCCGGCCAACCCCGTTCCCGGGCGCACGCTGCGCTTGTCCGTTGCCACGGGGGGTATCCTTGTCAGCTCGGGCACCATCAGTGGCTACGCGACTGCCAACTACCAGACGGTCTGGGGACCGCAGGTAGCACGGGGATGGAAATCGCAGGGGGTCGGCGAACTCCTACCAAGCCAGGCTGCTCAACCGATTCTGCAAATCAAGCTTTTTACGACGAAACCCACGGGGCCCGCCGTCACGGTCAACTCAATCAAACTGACGAAAGCCGGAACCGCCGTTAACAGCACGGAATGGGACCTTGTCGAGCTTTGGACGGACAACAACGACGATGGGCTGACCGCAGGCGAAACCAAACTGGCTTCGTTGCCTGCGGGGGCGACGGTTACCTTCACCGGACTCTCAATTGCCTTCGGTGCGTCCTTGTCCGATTCCGTGAAACTCATCGCCACCGTCCGAACCAGCGCCTATGTGGTGCCTAACCACACCCTGAGGCTCTCTGTTGCCGCGGTGGGCCACGTCATTACCCAGGAGACCAAACCTGTCGGCGGTACCGCGGTCGGCAGCTACCAGTACGTCTATGGCATGGTAGCGGCGCTGGGCGCGAACACACCGGCGACGGGGACCGTCGACA